>CAYGBH010000636.1:1285-1529 GCA_964348055.1 uncultured Pirellulales bacterium | reverse complement strand
GAGCCATTACGGAACGCGCCTCTATTTCGGTCTCGGAAAGCACAATCGAGCGGACCGCGTTGAAGTCCGCTGGATAGGGGGGGCTACGGAAGTGTTTCGAGACATAGTGGCGGACAGGCTCGTGACACTGGTCGAAGGAAAAGGAGAGCCAAAGGCCGCCGGCAAATGACTTTTGAGAGCCTTGTGTGCTTGTCAAGGGCCAGCGGGACCACGTGACAACTACCCTATCTTACAAGAAAATAAG
>CAYGBH010000636.1:0-1275 GCA_964348055.1 uncultured Pirellulales bacterium | reverse complement strand
TGCCTATACCGAGTCCGAATAAATGTTGATTTTTTGAGTAAACACAGAATTTTTTGATAATTTTTTATGTGTAATCGGATTAAGTATCCGTTGACGAAGAAATGTGTCAATCACGTAATTATACCAATTGTAATTAATTATTGCGCTCAGCATAAGGAACTCGGCAAACAGATTTTATTATTTCAGAATCGAGAGCAGCTTTCTGCCAAGCATCTATTGCTGCACAGCGCAAATCGTCATAATCAGCATAAGCACGGTTAGCCCAGTAATGGCTGCGAAAGTAATGCCAAAGATTTTCAACTGGATTTAGTTCTGGCGAATATGCAGGTAAAGTTATAATCGTAACGTTTTCAGGAACCTTCAAACCTCTTGATTTATGAAAACCAGCCTGGTCCCAGACTAAAACAGCATGAACACCTTCAGCAAGTTCAAGACTAAATTGCTGAAGATAGATACTCATAATCTCAGTACTGATATATGGTGATAAAAGACCAATGCTTTGTCCTGTCTGTGGACAAACCGAACCAATAACATACAACCATTCATATTTCGTCTGTCTGACTGCACGAGGTCGGGAACCTTTCAGTGCCCATACTCTGGTTATAGTACCCTGTTGGCCGAAGCGAGCTTCATCGGTAAACCATGGCTCTATTTTTTTGTCCGGATGCTCTGATTGGACCTTATCCAGTGTTTTAGGGAAGTTTTTTTAAATTCCTCCTGAACTTGGGAATCTGCTTTTTCATGCTGTGGACGAGGACAAAGGCAAGAAAACCGGAGCCGATGCAATAATCGATATACGCCCCACAGGGAATAGCTTACCCCAAATTCCTGTTCCAGAATCTTCTTAACCGCTGGCCCATTAAGCACAGATACTTGATCCTGTTTTGTCGGCCCGGCTTCTATTCGTTTACAAAATGCGGGTTGCTGTTTCTGTAAGAGCTTTGTAGGGGCACCGCAGCGAGGAGAATCTTTTAATGCTTCGATGCCCCCTGTATTATATTTGGCGACCCACTGTTGGATTGTCCTGCGTGCTGAAGCCGTGATCTCCATGATCTGAGGGCAGGTCAATCCTTTGCTTGCCAGGTATACACCATGAATTCGACGAGCCAACCTCGCGTTAGTTTCGCAACGGTAGAGCTTTTGCAATTGCTGAGCTTTATAGTGTGGTTTAACGTTCATAATAGCCTCCATGCCAAAAAATAGTTACCAATCGACTACTATGAACTATATCGTCTAAATAACCTTCAGCGCATTAACTTAATACAATTGATATAA
>CAYGBH010000635.1:0-1552 GCA_964348055.1 uncultured Pirellulales bacterium | reverse complement strand
GCGATATAAATCATATTCTCCAAAAACAGTTGCGGCATTTGCCTGAAGAAAAACGTCAACAGCAGGGTTCGAATATGCGCGCCATCGACGTCGGCGTCCGTCATCAATATTATCTTGCCGTATCTGCACCTGCCCAAATTAAATTCATCGGTGCCGATACCGGTCCCTAAAGCGCTGATAATGGTTCGGATTTCGTCATGTGCCAGCATCTTTTCCAGGCGGGCCTTTTCCACATTGAGGATTTTTCCTTTCAGCGGCAAAATTGCCTGAATATTTCTGTCTCGCCCGGCCTTTGCCGAGCCGCCCGCCGAGTCACCTTCTACAATGAATATCTCCGTAGCCGCCTTTTCCTTACTGGCGCAGTCCCACAATTTGCCGGGAAGATTGGAAGTGCTAAGTGCCCCCTTGCGCCTGGTCAGTTCGCGAGCCTTCCTCGCAGCTTCTCTGGCTGCGGCTGCCTGGATGGCCTTGTTCAAAATCCGTTTCGCCTCCGCCGGATGCTCTTCCAAAAAATGCCCGAGCTGCTCATTAACAGTAGTCTCAACGAAACTGCCCACTTCCGGATTGGTCAGCCGCACCTTCGTCTGGGCCTCAAAATGTGGCTCGGTAAGTTTTACCGCCACCACCGCTGTTAATCCCTCCCGCAGGTCCTCGCCCGCCGTCGCCTGGCCGTTCTTTAACAGGTTATTGCTCCGGGCATAGTAATTCATTGTGCGAGTCAAAGCGGTCTTAAAGCCCGAAAGGTGTGTCCCGCCATCGATATTGCAGATGTTGTTGGCAAAAACCAGCACATTTTCGGTGTACCCATCGTTGTACTGCATAGCTACTTCGCAGCTCAGCATCGCTTTAGGGTCTTCTCTGGCTAAATAGATGACATCCTTATGAAGTGTTTCTTTGGCCTCGTTAAGATGCTTGACAAACGCCTTAATCCCATCATCAAATTTGAATACCTCTTTTTTCTTGCTCCTGTCATCCCGAAAGAGCAGCCGCAGCCCGGCATTCAGATAAGCCATTTCTCGTATCCGTTTCAGGAGTGTATCGTATGCGAATTCGGTGTCCCCGAATATCTCTTCATCGGGCATAAAAGATATTTTTGTGCCGCGTTTGTTTGCCGGACCGATTTCCTTTACCGGCCCTTTTCTCACCCCCCTGACACACTCGAAATGATAGTGTTTGCCGTCACGATACACATCTGCTTCGAGCCATTCGCTCAGGGCATTGACAACGCTGACGCCGACGCCGTGCAGCCCGCCGGCCACTTTGTAACTATCACGGTCAAATTTGCCGCCAGCGTGCAACTTCGTGAGCACAACCTCCAAGGCGCTGACTTTGGCCTCCTTATGCGCAGCGACAGGTATGCCTCGGCCATTATCTTCGACTGTGCAACTGCCATCGGGATAGATACGCACACTTATGTTGTCACAGAATCCGGCCAATGCTTCGTCGATGGAGTTATCCAACACCTCATAAACCAGATGGTGCAGGCCTCCGCTGCCACGGTCGCCGATATACATGTCCGGCCGCTTGCGAACCGCCTCCACACCCCCCAGTA
>CAYGBH010000634.1:0-1556 GCA_964348055.1 uncultured Pirellulales bacterium | reverse complement strand
TACTATATCTCTCTGGGTTAATGCTATGTAACCTATTCCTTTGATTCGCCGCAGCGTTTCAATTGCTTCGACCATTCCGCTTTTCTGGCCTGTCTCCAGGTCAATTTGCGTTATGTCGCCTGTTATTATCATTTTGGAGCCGTGGCCCAATCTTGTCAAGACCATTAGCATCTGCAGAGGCGAAGTGTTTTGGGCTTCGTCACAGATGATAACAGCTTCGTTTAACGTTCGGCCGCGCATAAAAGCAAGTGGAATGATCTCGATGATATCCAGTTCTATAAACTTCTTCATCTGGGTGAAATCCATCATATCTTCGAGTGCATCAAACAGAGGGCGAAGATATGGATTTACCTTTGCCTGCACATCGCCCGGCAAAAAACCGAGTTTTTCACCTGCCTCCACAGCCGGGCGTGCAAGGACGATTCTCCTGATTTGTTTTTTCTTAAGCATTGAGACCGCAATTGCGACAGCTAAGTATGTTTTGCCGGTTCCCGCAGGGCCTATACAGAAGGTAAGGTCATTAGCCAGCATTGTTTCGACGTACTTTAACTGTCCCTTGGTGGATGGTTCAATAACCTTTTTACGCGAATAAACGGTAATAGCCTTACCGGTCTCGAGAGTTTCGTGCGAATTGCCCTGGGCTATGAAAGCGGTTACATCTGCAGTGGTGAGCGAGCGGCGTCTGAGCAGGTGTTTTTGCATTCTGTCGATGGTCTCAGCAGCCTTATTTACATCTTTTTCTTTGCCGGTGATTATTAAATTGCCCTGGCGGGCGGTAATTTGCACATCGAGGGATTGGCGCAAAAGCCGAAGGTGACTGTCGGCAGGGCCAAACAATTCAAGCTGTTTGTCAGTTGAATCTAATTGTACAGTAACTTCCAAAGCTCTGCTCTATTAAGAGCTCCACATAAAGAACAAATATGCAAAAGGTGCCGCTACCAGAAGCGAATCAATAATGTCCAGTATTCCGCCGAAGCCCGGCACATTGTTTGCCGAATCTTTTTGCTCAGCGTCTCGCTTCATCATAGACTCGACCAAATCGCCGATCTGGCCGATAAACGCAAAACAGAAGCCAAAGATTATTGCCAGCGGCCAAGCCATTATATCACAACTTGCGGCAAAACCAACAGCAACTATCACTGCAGTTGCTACGGCGCCGGCCATACCCTCCCAGGTCTTTGAGGGGCTGATTTTAGGCGAAAATTTGTGCTTGCCAAATAGAGTTCCAATTGCGTAAGCACCTATATCGGCAGACTTTACGACAAAAACAAACATAAGCAGCGGCCACGGGCCAAACTCGATGCGGATAGCTACACAGAAGCTGCTTAAAAGTCCCAGATACAAAATCGAAAAATAATTTGCTCCGCAATTGGCTATTACCGCTGTGGCGCCATAGCAGAAATATTGGTATAGAAGCAGTGCTAACAGTACAAAGGCCGAGAGGAAAACGAAGTACATTTCCGGCGGAATTTCTATAAGCTGTTGCCAATACCAACAAGTGGCGAATAAAATCGAGGCGACGATTGTAACAGGGACAAAAATCTTCAGGTTTTTTG
>CAYGBH010000633.1:0-1563 GCA_964348055.1 uncultured Pirellulales bacterium | reverse complement strand
TGGTGACATCACCGGCGTTCATTCGGTTATCTTCGGCACACTCGGCGAAAGACTCACACTAAACCACACCGTCCACAGTAGAGACACTTTCGTACGAGGGGCATTACGAGCGGCAGAATGGCTTGCCGGCAAAAAGCCGGCTTTATACTCAATGGCTGACGTGCTGGGTATCTCTTAATCGTGAGCAAAAGCGCTCAAGAATGAATGTTAAATATCGAATGTCCAACATCGAACTTCGAAACTCATAGTTCACCAAAAACGCTTGTGCGCTTTTGCAGCTACGGAGGCCAGTCGATGCCTTTGATTCCGTGAATTGTCAGGTTCGCATCCGGAAGGCCATCACGAGCGGGGCGAATCTGTTCGGCGTCAAGCAAACGGACCTGGCCGTCAACGAAGACGTAGTTCCGGCTGCCTTGCCAGCACCACCATCCTTTATCGTCATCTATGGCTGAATGATTGCTGAGCCATTCGCCAATAAGAATCTTTCCAGATGGCCTGGCTACATCCACGCTTCGCTGCGGAATAGAGGGTAGAGAATTTTTTCCGTAGGTATCAGCAGGGCTGTTCATATCGTCAATCTGCTCGGAGCTGTGGTAGAAGGCCATAGAGTAGGCGTAGCTGGTGGACTCGTATTTGTCCCTGGCGATGTGGTCCTGTGGACAAAACAGAGCCGAAGGATTATTCGCATCGATATTGCCGCCCAGATAAGGCTCGACAAACGAGCGCCAGCCCCGTCCCATCCACAGCCAGTAGCCCGCTGGCAGTGGGTCCTGGGCACAGGGGTATGTATTATCGTTGCCATTGAGGTACAGGTCCATAGCCAGATTGATTTGTTTAAGGTTGTGGGCGCACGCCAGACGCATCGCTATAGACCTAGCTTTTCTAAGCGATGGCATAAGTATAGAGAGTAAAAGGGCGATGATCCCTATGACAACAAGCAGCTCGACAAGGGTAAAACCACTACGAAGCCTCTTGGCCGCTGAGCCGTGGCAACGCCGACCTGTACCGGATGTTTTGAGTCTAATCATCAAGCGAAACAGTTTACTCGACTGTAACGCTTTTTGCAAGGTTTCGAGGCTTATCAACATCGTGCCCGCGAAGCACAGCGGCATGATAGGCCAGAAGTTGCAGCGGCACAACGGTCAGCATCGGCTGGGCAAGCTCCGGAGCATCGGGAATGGTGATTAAATGGTCGCTGGGTCCAAGGGCGGATTTGATATGCTTATCGCCTTCGGTTGCGACGACGATGATTCTGCCGCCGCGCGCCCTGACTTCCGCAATATTGCCCATAATCTTGTCATATTGCGGCCCGGATGTGGCGATGAATACCGCAGGCATACCGTCAACAATCAAGGCAATCGGGCCGTGCTTCATCTCCGCAGCAGGCAGACCCTCAGCGTGAATATAGCTTATCTCCTTTAGTTTCAAGGCCCCTTCAAGGGCGACGGGATAATTAAAGCCTCTGCCCAAAAAAAGCCAGTTATCTTGGTCGATATTTGCCGCAGCGATTTCTTTAATTTGGTTGGACTGTTCCAATATTAGACTTATCTTGTCCGGTATCTG
>CAYGBH010000632.1:0-1587 GCA_964348055.1 uncultured Pirellulales bacterium | reverse complement strand
AAAAAGAGATGGACGCCTTTTTTGTTTGAGGTAACGATGTCCGGCTTTCCGTCGCTGTTGAAGTCGATAACCTCAAACTGGGTTCCGACGCCGGAGTTGTTGTCGATTTCGTGCGGGATGAACTTGACCCTGCCCTTGCGCGGGCGGCGCAGTTCGAACCAGTAGAGCACCGCCGGCTCGTGGCCGCCGGGGTCTTTGCCCTGATGTGCGAAATATCGCTTTCCGGTAACAAAATCTTTAAGGCCATCACCATCAATGTCAACCAGGCGCATCGCGTGCGGCTGAGAAAACTCTTTGAATATAAGGTGCTGTTCGAACCACAGGCCGTTCTCCGCAGGCAGCTGCTCGAACCACCAGATTCCGTAATTATGTGCCGAGCTGGTAATTACGTCGCTGTCGCCGTCTCCATCGACATCGTAAACGAGCATATCCGCACAGTCCGGACCAAGGTTGGCCGGGTGGAATTTCCAGTTGGTCTTGGTTCGGTCCCTTGGCGCTTCCCACCAGCCTTCTTTGATAAGTACATCTTTTCGGCCGTCGCCGTTTACATCACCAGCGCCGATGCCGTGGCTGTACCTTCTCGTGCCCGGTGCGTCCGGGCCGGCGATTATGTGCATATCCCACAGGCCGGCGGGGTCTTTTGGCACACTGAACCAGGCCATCAGCCCCCGCGTTATGTTGCTGCGCGAAGACGGTGCGTCAGAGGCCGGAACGGCGAAGATAAGGACGTCGCGGCCATTGCCCAGCAGGTCAACAAACAGCGGCGTTTCGTTGTTGGCGCTTTTGGCAACCATTCGCTGTTTCCAGTGGCCGGGCTTGTTCTTGGGGTTTTCATACCACCAGCACGGCTCGGCGGGCCTACCGATGATGATAGAATCGACCCAGCCGTCACCGTTTACATCCTGTGCGAAGTTGATGAAGGTCTGGCTGTAACCTTTAGAGCCGTCGTATTGTCCGGCGGGGCGAATTTCATGCATCTCCCACTCGGGCGCCGCATACCACACGTCACCGGCGAGAATGTCAAGTCTGCCGTCGTGGTTGACATCGCCTACTGCGACGCCTTCGGAGCGGAAGGTTTTGTCCACAACGATTTTTCTAAATCGCACCTGACCAACTACCGCCGAGACGCTGCAGAAAAACACTAATACGACTAACAGAAATACCCATTTTTTATTCATAATGACCTCCAGTTCGAAAACCGGTTTGCAAGGCTCCTTCATTATAACTTTTTGGTTTCGGCAGTCAAAGATATATTGGTCTAAATTACTGCAGAAGCTCGTAACAAGGGACCAGGTACTATGACTCGAAAGAAATAATGGAAAGGGAGATTTTATTTTTAGCAGTTATCGTCTACTTGTAATCGGAAGCGGAACCGGGTAAGCACGCACTGCCGGCCCAGTTCAGTTCTTAGAGTTGCTGCTGAGTTTTTCATTAAGCTCGGTCAGAGTGAAGCCTTCGGCGGTCACTGCATGTTGCTTATCTGTTAGTATCAGCCAGGGAAGAGAACGTACGCCCCAGGTGAAACGTGTCTTTTCCTCATCGGCCTGAATAATTCCAACCGGGAATGGGATGTTATATTTTTTCACC
>CAYGBH010000631.1:0-1593 GCA_964348055.1 uncultured Pirellulales bacterium | reverse complement strand
ATCGGCGCCCCTATCTATGCACCCGGTATTGCCGGTATGGCACTGGACTTTGACGGGGTAGACGATAGACTCGATCTGGGCAGTGTTGATGTTGCCGGCAACGGGATCGCCCTTTCGCTGTGGGTCAAGCCCGAGAGCTATATGTACAACGACACCCGGCTTATTTCCAAGGCCACCAGTACCAGCGCCAATGATCACTGGTGGATGCTGAGCACCAGTGGCAACAACCGTGTGTTACGCTTCCGGCTCAAGACCAACGATGGTGCGAACACCACCACGCTGATTGCAGACAGCGGAGGTGTGTTAGAAGGCGAATGGACCCATGCGGCGGCCACCTGGGATGGTAGCATGATGCGGATATATCAGAACCTCCAGGAAGTCGGCAGTACGGCAAAAGGCGGCACGGCCGTGGCTGTTGATCCCATTATAAACGCTGCGATCGGCAATCAACCACCAGGTGCCGGCGATAAACACTGGGTAGGTCTGATCGACGAGGTGCGTATCCATAGTCGTGGACTGTCTGAAGCAGAGCTCCTTTATGTTGCATCAAGCCAATAGGATGGGTATTATATAGCTGGTGATGGTCAACTAAGCTTGCATGTATTTACAGGGGGACAGGATAATACCGACCTGTCCTGTCCCCTCAATATGACCCGGCCATTCGATAGTCTCATCGATGAGGTCTGCGTTTATGACCGCGGTCTGTCGGGGGCGGAGCTTACCTGGCTGGCTGGTAAGACTAAGCCGTTTGACGAGCCGTTTTGACATGAGTGAAGACAGTGTTGATTATGCCGGAATAGTGGACTTTTAGCTTAATGATGGGTAGCATTAGCCGGGGCCGTAACAGCGTCGTGATATAAGGTTGATTAAATTCCCGCACCGCACAGAGTTTACCCCGCACCGTGATGCGAGTGTGCAGGGCGGGAATGTCATAAGGATTTGCGCCAATTTCTGACAGGGCGAGGCAGCCGACAATTAGCCTTTCACTATTTCGATATTCTCCATACTCCCGAGCAGGCCGTTGGCCAGTGTCAGATACTCCAGTCGATTCGGATTGTGGCCGAGCAGTTCGCTGCCGAGAGCATCGACCGCAACGGGGTCGAAGCCGGCCAAAATAATGTCCAAAGTCTTTTGCTTACCGGTCAGGTGCGTTCCCTTCAGCGCTACGGAGGCGTCGACTATCGACAAATCGGGCTTTTTATACAAGCATACATCCACAACTGACTTGGCAGTGGAGGGGCTGTGCAGCTTTGATTTGTTCCACGAGCCGGCGTAGAACCTGCCCGGGGCAATTCCAAACATATTCTTCATTGCAATGGTGGTCTTGGTGAAGCTGTGGTCCTTGAGCACCGGCAGCGAAATTACAAACGCCTTGGGGACAATTCTGGGCATGTGAAACTGCTTTAGCTGCAAAGCGTTATCATTTTTGAGGACGACGGTTTCGGCCTGGTTGAAGTCAATGAGTTTTATGCCGTAGCTTTTGGCGAGGTCCCTGTATCCGAGTGCAGCAAACACCTCCGGCGTCGTGCCGGTCCCACAGCCTTCACCTATTATAATTTCAGCCTTTGTGTGGTTCTTGCAGTAATTATAGAC
>CAYGBH010000630.1:0-1608 GCA_964348055.1 uncultured Pirellulales bacterium | reverse complement strand
TACCGGCTTTTCTCGAATCATATACGAAGTAACCCTGTGCGTAATTGTCCGTTAATTCTCCGATAATTTTTATGGAATTTCTGTTTGCACCGACCGTCCCGTCTGCGCCGAGGCCGTAAAACATCCCGGAAAAAAGCCCCTCGGCGGCAATCTCGAAAGACTCATCAACTTCCAGGCTGGTATTGGTTACATCGTCAATGATGCCCACCGTAAAAGCCTTTTTGGGCTTCGCAGCATCGAGATTATCAAAAACAGCTTTTACCATAGCCGGCGTAAACTCCTTTGACCCCAGTCCATATCGCCCGCCGACAATCAACGGATACTCCTTAAAAGGTGCTTGTCCTTCGGCCATAGCTTCGCCAATAGCAGTGCGAACGACTAAGTACAATGGCTCACCAAGAGAACCGGGCTCTTTTGTCCTATCCAACACCGCTATTTTCTTTACGGTTTTCGGCAGAGCATCAATAAAGTGTTTGGTGCTGAACGGCTGAAAAAGCCGCACCTTAACCACGCCGGCCTTTTCGCCTTTGGATGCCAGGTATTCAGCCGTCTCGTGGGCGGTATCGGCGCCTGAACCCATGATAACAATAACTTTCTCCGCGTCCGCCGGGCCGACATAATCAAACAATTGATATTTTCGTCCAACCAGCTTGGCGAATTTACCCATCGTCTCCTGAACAATCTGCGGTGCAGCTAAATAATATTTGTTCACCGTTTCCCGTCCCTGGAAGTAAACATCGGGATTCTGCGCCGTGCCGCTAATCACTGGCCGGTCCGGCGACAGCGCTCTTGCTCTATGCTGGGCAACCAGCTCGTCATCAATCATTGCTCGCATATCATCGAGCGTTAATTCCTCAACCTTTTGAAGCTCATGGCTGGTCCTGAAGCCGTCAAAGAAATGCAGGAACGGTACCTGCGAGGCCAGCGTCGCCTGCTGAGCAATAAGCGCTAAATCCATAACCTCCTGAACGTTACACGAACAAAGCATGGCAAAGCCTGTCTCGCGACAGGTCATTACATCAGAATGGTCGCCGAATATTGAAAGTGACTGACAGGCCAACGAACGAGCCGAGATGTGAAAAACGGTGGGCAGCAGTTCGCCTGCAATCTTGTACATATTGGGAATCATCAGCAAAAGTCCCTGCGAGGCCGTAAAGGTCGTTGTCAAAGCGCCGGTCGCTAACGCACCATGCACAGCCCCTGCTGCTCCTGCCTCCGACTGCATCTCCGTAACCGAAGGAACCGTTCCCCAGATATTGGGCTCGCCTTTGGCCGTCCTTGCATCGGCAATTTCCCCCATAGGCGAGCTGGGAGTAATCGGATATATTGCAATAACTTCATTTGTCGCGTGCGCCACATATGCCGCCGCCGCATTGCCGTCAATCGTAACCATTTTGCGTTTCATAGCTTCTGCACCTTCTAAGATAAGAACCATAAACAACTTAACCACACAGACCTGCACTGTCACAGCAGGCTCTGTGAGTTACGAGACACCTTTATACAACTTTTCACGTCGTTAGGCAATGGAAATTTTTTCAGAATCAAGAATTGCGACTAAATAAGATACAATGTTATTGCTCAAGGCCGAAGAACTCAAGCCATTGTTTG
>CAYGBH010000629.1:0-1683 GCA_964348055.1 uncultured Pirellulales bacterium | reverse complement strand
GAACTTGCCCTGCCGCCTTTGAACGAAACCGACATATGCAATGAGCTGACTGTTACTGGGCTGACTTTTCCGGACGATTGTGAACTGTTCCATGGCACGGTCATAATCCAGGTGACCTTGGTAGTAATAGTGCCCCAGAGCCAGATGCCCTTCAGGCAGGTCAGGATTAAGTTCCAACGCTTTGTCCACGGCTTGCTTTGCCATGGCAAGACGTTCTTTGCTATGGTCATAGTGGAACCAATACATATTGAGATGAGCCCTTGAGAGCTGGGTGTAGGCCAGCGCTAACTTAGGATCCAGCTCGGCTGCTTTCTCATACATCCGGATGGCTATCCTCACGTCATTTTCGTCAGAACTTCGATGGTAATATTCGTTGCCACGCAGGTAGTACCCATAGGCCTCCATGTTTTCTGTTGGCTCTAATGCAAGTGCCTGCCGTTCCGGTTCAAGCAGGGTGATGTCCAGTGCCTGTGCCACCCGCTCAGCTAAGTCGGATTGCACCGCGAAAACTTCACTCATATCATCATCATAAGTCTGCGCCCACATGTGTGTGTCGTCGGAGGCTTTGATAAGCTGCGGTATTATCCTCACTCTGCTGGTTGGGTCTGAGGGCCGCTCACGCTGGACCGTACCTTCCAGAATATAATCGACCCCTAACTCTTTAGCTATCTGCCGTGTATCCTCTTCTCTTTTCTTATACTGTATTGCGCTCTGACGTGAGATGACACCTAACCCGTGAATGGTTGCTAAACGAGCGGTGATAGCGTCGGTAATACCGGCGGCGAAATACTCGTCCTCGACAGGCCCCAGATTCTCAAACGGCAGGACTGCCAGTCGTATTTCCTTTGAAGCTGGTCGTGTTTGCTTGCTTGAAATAAACCACACAGCAATAGTAGATAGTACAATGATAATAACCGCACCAATAATCATCGTCATTCTTCGCGACTTGGCAGGTAAAGTCACCGCCGGCCCCGTCGCAGGTAAGCTCAGCGTTTCGCTGATTGCGATGCCTGCATCCCCGATGTCCCGAAGCCGCCGGCGCGGGTCCTTCTCCAGGCAGCAGCGCAACAGAACCTGGATGTTCGGCGGCGTGCTCTCCGGCAGCAGTTCCCAATCGGGTTCGCGTTCGATAATGTGTGCCAGCGTGTCTGTAGCTGTCTCGCCCTCAAATGGAAGATGACCTGTCAGCATTTGGTACATAATGCAGCCAAATGACCAGATGTCCGTGCGGTGATCGATAGCTTTGCCGCGGGCCTGTTCTGGGCTCATGTAAGCCGGCGTGCCGATCACACGTCCTTGCTGAGTGGTGGTAGCTTCACCGCTCTTGCCGTCGCTTACAGAGGCCTTGGCCAGGCCGAAATCCAGCACCTTAACCTTGCCATCAGGGGTGAGCTTGATGTTGCCCGGCTTGAGGTCCCGATGGACAACGCTCTTTTCGTGAGCCGCTGAGACGGCCTCGGCGACCTGCTGGCCGATTGAAAGGACTTCAGCCAATTCGAGCGGCTCACGAGCTATACGCTTGGCAAGTGTCTCACCAGGAACATGCTCGAGAATCAAATAACCGGCACCCTCGTCCTGCTCAAGGATATCGTGGATAACAGCGATATTCGGGTGACTCAAGGAAGCCAGTAGTTTAGCCTCACGCTGGAATCGCGCTCGGACAATCGGGTCTCTTGCCAGTTC
>CAYGBH010000628.1:0-1684 GCA_964348055.1 uncultured Pirellulales bacterium | reverse complement strand
CACCTGCGTAGTTGGAGATTTTGAAGTTTTTTACAGCATAGACCGGCATTGTTAGTAACAACAGTGCGACGAAAATACCGAGTAAAATTTGTTTAGATGATTGGTGAAACATTTTGTTTTTTCCTTTTATTTGTTAATATTTGCAATCTGTT
This sequence comes from uncultured Pirellulales bacterium, assembly GCA_964348055.1. Classification (GTDB taxonomy): domain Bacteria; phylum Planctomycetota; class Phycisphaerae; order Sedimentisphaerales; family Anaerobacaceae; genus JAUXAL01. The sequence goes on along the minus strand of CAYGBH010000628.1, from coordinate 1,532 downwards.
CTTGCTGAAAAACTCCAGGTTAAAAAACTTTATAGAAAGGAATTAGTTGTTTACATATGGCTATTCTCCTACAGAAGAAATAGAAATACAAAACGACTGATAACCATTTACATTCCCACTAAATTCTATCCTTGTCTGCCCCGGACAATTTCCTTCAATTTAACCCTACCTTCTTCCTTAGGTTCCCAAAACGCCCTTTATCGCTTTTTGGGTACCCTTTAACTCTCAATATAAGCGGTTAATTGAAATGCAAGAACCTCTACTCTGCGGCACAATAGCCCCTCCTTAATCGAAAAATTACAAAGACTCCACAGGTGAGTAGAATCTATACGTACCTGCCTGTGCGGACACAAGTTTGACCAATTTTATTTATACCAAATTAGCCACTTTGCTTCAAGGTAAATTTATGCAGAACTCGTATTTTTGCGACTATTCTTCCATTTTCGCAACGGTCGCGTAGCGGCACACGGCTGTGGAAGATGCTGCTGGTTATACTGCTGTGCTCACCCGAACCATCGATGTAGGGGAGCGGTTCGGCAAAAAGCTATCTGTGGGACGCAAAGGTGTAGAATTCGTATAGTGTTAACGCACAAATTCTGAACCTTCTGGTCGTATTATGCCACTTCTTCCTAACAAAGTCAAGTAAAAATGAGTCATAATTTGAGGAAGGTGGGTTGATCCAGCCATTAAGGGCTCTATTTTGCCTTGAAACACACCGAGAAGGTTGAGTCTGAGAATCGAAGGGCCAAAGAAGTGGCATTCCTCAGCGATACTACACCGATGTTAAGCACCGAGTTAGACCTGAGAACTTTACTGCGTGAGAATGCCGAATGCCAAGATCGGTCGATTGCACATAAGAGTGTTTCGCGTGCGCCTGTAGTATCCAGCCTCATCGCTGTCGAGCCGTCCGAATCTTTTCACGTCGTATACGACGATTTTGTTGAAATCACACCAAGGTTTCTCGGCGTCAGCAAATGAATCATGGGTGACGCTGCCCTTGAAGTTGCCCTCAGAACAGATCACGAGATAGTAAAAAATCGTGTAAGAATAGTAAATCAACAAGAGAATTTAAATCTTTACATTTATTAGAATTAAGCTGTAAACTAAGATGATTAAAGATATTGCAAAGAGAGGGTAAATAGAATTTTACCCGATGAAGCGTTGGCGTAGTCGGGCCCGCCCTCTCCGATCGACTTCAGAGGGAGTTGGTAACGCCGAAAAGAAGCTAAATGCTATGGACCGCTGTACAGTAAGGCTTTGCACAATTACCAGGGAGACTCAGTAGTGGCAGAGATTGAAGCAGGCCAAAAGAGGATTATCCGTACCGGGCCTTATCCCGAACTGACTCTGACCTCTGTCCTCGTCGGTTATATTCTCGGCGTGCTCATCACCATCAGTATGGGCTACGCCTGCCTGATTCTGGGATTTTCACATGAGGGCTCGGAATTGGCCGCCATCCTGGGCTTCGGCGTGCTCAGAGGCATCCTCCGCCGCAACAGTATTATTGAAAACAACATTAGCCAGACCGTCGC
>CAYGBH010000627.1:0-1692 GCA_964348055.1 uncultured Pirellulales bacterium | reverse complement strand
CAATAAGATATATAAGGTTTCTTCTTGTCAGAAGTATAAGGAACAGGATGTTTGGACAAAGAAAATAAGGGAGGCAACGGACCGTCTTTTCATTTTCGAATTTACAAGAGATGACGATGAAATCGGAGAGATTGCTCTGGATCTCGATGACGAAAAAGTCCTGTACTTCACCAAAGACGATTTAACTCAATTAGTCTGACAAAATAAATGGCTTTTGTGGCAAGGAAAGAGGCAATTACTGAAAGCGACGCCCGCAGCATGGCTGACGCCCAACAAAGCGTGAATGTGCCGGTGGTTAGACTTGAATGAATGCTATGAAAGTATTTCTCCAAACCTACGGGTGTCAGATGAACAAGCTGGATACGGCATTGGTGAGCTCTGCGCTTCAAAAGGCAGGATTCAGCCTGACCGAAAGTGAAAAGGAGGCCGACGTTGTTTTGATAAATACCTGCTCGGTCCGCGAACATGCCGAGCAGCGCGTTTTCTCACATCTCGGGCATCTAAAGCACATGAAAGAAACTCGCCCTGATATGGTCGTCGGTGTAATTGGCTGTATGGCTCAGCGGCTCGGCGACAAACTACTCGAGCACAAGGCGGTCAATATAGTTTGTGGGCCGGCGCAGATACCACAAATAGCCGAGCTTGTAACAGAAGCACTGCGGCAAAAGAAAAAGACTCTGGCGGTAACGGAAAAAATTCGTAAGACAACTGAAAAGCAGAACGAGACACTTGAAAAATTCGAATCTGCTTACGGCATCGGGGACGAGCAAATTCCAGGTCAGGCCTTTGTGCGAGCGATGTGCGGCTGTGATAATTTCTGTGCATATTGTATCGTCCCGTACGTGCGTGGGCCGGCGGTTTGCCGACCGCCCCGGGTGATTATCGAGCAGATAAAGAAGTTAACCGACCAGGGAGTAAAGCAGGTTACGCTGCTGGGCCAGACGGTAAATTCGTATAAATTCAAAAGCGGCCGGAGAACCTATTGCTTAGCTGATTTGCTCGCAATGGCAAGTGACATTGAGGGAATTGAATGGGTTAAGTTTGTTACCAGTTATCCATCAGAAGAATTCTTCGATGAGATTCTGCAGGTTATGGCCGGCTCGCCCAAGGTGTGCAGCTATCTGCACCTGCCGGCGCAGAGCGGCTCGGATAAAATCCTTCGCGCGATGAATCGACACTATAGCAGCCGTTGGTATCTGGAGCTTCTCGATAGGGCCAGGGCCGTTGTGCCGGATATTGCAATCGCCGGCGATTTTATCGTTGGCTTTCCCGGCGAAACTGAAGATGATTTTGCAGCTACTGTGGTGCTGGTCAAAAAAGCACGATACAAAAATTGTTTTATCTTCAAATACTCACCGCGGCCGGGCACAACCGCTGGAAAAGGATTGCAAGACGATGTCGGCGCCGAAGTAAAACAGAGGCGAAACATTGAGCTGCTTGCAGTGCAGGAAAAGGTGAGCGGTGAACTAAGCGGGCATTTCCTGGGCAAAGAAGTCAACGTCTTAGTTGAAGGGTTAAGCAAAAAACCGCATCTAAATGCCGCTGACAGTAGAGATAATCCGCAGTTAGTAGGCAGAACCGCGACAGATTACATAGTTGTCTTTAACGGCCCCGAGTCCTTGGCGGGCCGGTTTGTAAAAGCAAAAATCACAAGAACCTCGCCGCTGACCCTCTTCGGCGAGCTTGTCTGAA
>CAYGBH010000626.1:0-1702 GCA_964348055.1 uncultured Pirellulales bacterium | reverse complement strand
CCGTAAGGCCGATGCATTGTGCTGATCATCTCCATTGCGGCCAGAAGATTAGCGGTGCTTTGGGTGGTGAACTTGGCGGCTGCAAAAACGTCCTCATCGAAAAGCTCGACCTCATCGCAGCGGAGCTTCTGAATGTGCTGGCCGCGGACACTGGTTGCCGATTGCGTCAGGACCTCGACAGCCGAATCGTTGGCAAAGCGGCATTTTGCCTTTAGGGCAGGGGCTACTAAAAATGCTTCAAATCCACCGACGGTGGGTATGATCGAGCCCGGCGGTGCCGGGCTGTCGCGTAGAAAGCCGGTCAAGTATTCATACATTCTGCTGGACTGCTCACCTGAGCCGCCGAGTATCCTGACCTGACAACCCGGCTTAAAGACGCAGTCCAAAAGCGTAGCGACCGCAGCCAGTTCGGTTTTGCCGCCGGCGCGGTTTGCCCAGATTATTGCATCGGCGTTCTTCGTCGCTCGTCGCTCGTGACTCGTGATTCGTGAATCAGGAAAGTCGGCGGAGAAACTGTACCAGAGATAATCCATCGGGCTATTATGCTCGCGGCAGATTTTCTTGTCGGGAACGTCTATGCCCAGAAAGACTTTGACGTAGTTTTTGAGGTCCCGCCTATATTTAGGCCGAGTCCACCGAAGCTGTGAGTAAATATGAGCTACCTTTTCAATATCACGTTTAGATTTTACTAATACCGATTCTACCATTGCCACTATGCCCTTATTTAGGGTGTTAGTGAGGTGTTGAGGTTATTTGAAATATGAAAGAACAATCAACCGTTTTTCTTAAAGTCCCACCCCACGACTCTGACTTCGTAATTAGAGTTACCTGCATGTTTGATGCGAAAATTGAGGAATTATTCAGGGGGCCAATTGCCCTAAGTGCTTATGTAGAAATGGGTAAAAAAATTTGTTAGTTTTCCGTTTTTTCCTCTACACCCCTGCACAAATGATTGGAAATCAGTGTGTTTTTTCTTGCTTTTACGGCTCGACTGAGCTCGCCGAAGTCTGTACAAGCCGATGCTTTTAGATGCCAGGTTAAAGTCCGTTCTCCGCGGCCTGCTTGAAGGCCTGGTCGTCTGTTGTTTTGTCGGGCCCAGCACTGCTGGGGCTGACCACAGTCGCTGATGGCCCGACGCCGCGTTTGGCCAGTTGCTTAAGCTCGGCCAGATGGTGTTGATAGACACCGCGAGGATTGGTGTTGTGCTTTTTGCAAAGCGATGCAGCCATCCCAACGACCTCGCCCATCATGCCGCAAGTCCGCATCACGCGGACCGTACCGAGCGCTACGTGGGTGACGCTGATACATCGCCCTGCCATCAGCAGGTTCTCGATGTTTCGAGAATACAGGCAGCGGTATGGTATCGGATATGGGTCTATGCGAGTGAATTTGGCAATCGAGCGGAATTCCTCGCCTGGGAAGTGTTTGGTGTTTTTTGGGTCCGGATAGTGCAGGTCGATTGTCCATGTGGTTGTCACGAACGCATCGGGGAACTGTTTCTGTTGCTGGATGTCTTGCTGTTGCAGGATAACATCGCCGAGCAGTCGGCGGGATTCGCGTTTGCCGCCGATATAGGCTACCCATTCAAGCTTGCGATCGGCGTATTTTGCTTTATCGCGGCTTTTGTTTTTTTGAAAGGCCCAGTTGCCATAGATTGCACGAAAAGCGTGATCACGAATGTACTCAAATTCGGTAATCTGGT
>CAYGBH010000625.1:0-1714 GCA_964348055.1 uncultured Pirellulales bacterium | reverse complement strand
ACCTTGCCGGTCAGTAACTCAGCAGGGCTGTTTCCGACGCGTTCCGGACGTTCACTTCGCTCAAAACGGCGGTGATTGAGAAAAAATCGAAGCAAATCTAAATAATCATTGCCTATGTGGTGGCGAAGGAAGAAGTAGTTTCTCAAACGGCTGTTTAGATTTTCAACGATGGAACTGGCTCGTGGAGTCGATGACATCGCTTCTCTGACGGCTGTTTCTACAGGTTTGAACTTGTCCTTGAGCTTGGTATGTAGAATCCCTCGGCGTTGCCAATAAACAGCATCGTTCCTGTCCCGTCCTTGTAGTTCACATACAGCATGTACGAGAAATACCGGTGTATTAAATCGTGCAGCAATCTTAGCAAACTTATCATCAAGAACGCCGGCAAAAGCCAGAAGATTGTCACGGTGATTTTTCAACATTAGGCAAACCGAACCAATGCGATGCGGGCAAAGAGATTTACGTTTGCTCAGTTCTTCAACAACAAAATCATAGAGCTGCCGACGCTCGCTCAGATTAGGGCCGGAAAGTGAGAGAATATCATCGTGCACCCAATCAACTAAAATACGGACATCGTTGGCCAAAGAAACCGCCTTTGTTTCGGCCTTCTGAGCTAGTGCCAACTTACGGGAAAGAATTCGAGCATCGCTTGATCTTTTTAACTTCTCCATTTTCCATTCCATCTTTTGACGGGCACTGGTGCATGATGCCGCACGACGTTCCAGAAACAACACCAGCTTGTTCAATTCGCTTTGGGCATGAAAAACATCGCCGTGGCACGGAATTTCCCCGTCCCAGGCGGCTCGTTGTCCGGCACGAAGTCCTTTACCACCATCGGCAATTGTGTAGTCAGGACAAAGCCCTTGCTCACTCAAGTCCAGCAGATGTACACCCCAAGTCGTTTCGTCACAATGGTCCTCGGCGGCCAGCAGATAGCAATAAGTCGAGTCCACATCCATGCCGACCAATACAGGTTTCCCGGCTTGATATATTTCATCATGGGCCGCGATACTGATGGCCGACAAGGTCTCTGCTTGGTTTATGATCTTGGCTTTCTGCACAGCACTATTAACAATATTGTGCACCGTGCCGATTGATATACCTCGATAATCGAAGAGAGTATTGAGGATTTCGATGACCGCGCGAAAAGAGCTGTGGCCGATCAATACCTGGGAAAGTACAAACTGGCGTATCCAGTCTTTGGTGACGGGCAAATGAAAGATGACAGTTTTGTCTTTTGGCGATGGACTAAATGCTCTATCCAAAGCTTCTTGAGCTTTGACAGCTTGTTGGTAAAGGAATTTTCGACTTACCTGATAACCTTGAGCTAAACGTGTAACCGGTTCGGTTCTTGTCAAAACCTGGAGTGAAAGAGTTTTTCTTTCTGTTGCACCAAGACAAGCTGCCAGAGAAGTCCTTGTTCCCGCGAAAAACTGGTGCTGGCAGCCCGATGTGCCGATATTATTAGTAACCATATCGATTCCTTTCGATTGAAGGGCAAACTTTATTTATTGGCTTACCCCTCTCATCGGCAGGAATCGTTATATATCTACACCCTCTACATCTGTTACCCTGATCTGAACCAGGTCGAAAAAAATGGCATGGTTCAAATAAATCATATTCCGGATAACATTATTCTATGGCTCCGAAGTGTGTGGCAGCCTCAAATCCGAAGGATTTGGGGATGGTTATGTCATTTTTAGAGTTTTGCCAT
>CAYGBH010000624.1:0-1747 GCA_964348055.1 uncultured Pirellulales bacterium | reverse complement strand
GGCTCCTTTATGGCCAATTCATTGGCTTTATTGAGCGATTCGAACGTTCCGGCGTCCGTCCACCAGCCGTCGAGGATATCATAAGCCAACTGACCTTTTGCGATATAAGCATTGTTAACATGACTAATTTCAAGCTCACCACGAGCCGATGGCTTGAGCGTTCGTATTATGTCGAAGACCGAAGCATCGTAAAAATATATGCCGGTTACGGCGTAATCTGACTTAGGCTCTTTGGGCTTTTCTTTGATACTAATAACCTTGCCATCTAAAACTTCAGCAACACCAAAACGCTGGGGGTTTTGAACCTGCTTGAGCAACAACCTTGCGCCGATCTTTTGGGAAATAAATTTGTCTGCGTACTTTTTAAGACCGCCTTCGAAAATATTATCGCCGAGAATAACAACCAGAGACTGGCCGTGTGCGAAATCTTCGGCTAATGCCAAAGCCTGTGCAATTCCACCGGCCTCATCCTGGACTTTGTACGTAAATCGGCAGCCGAAGTCTTTTCCGGAACCCAGCAGGCTGACAACATCGCCCATGTGCTCGACGCCGGTTACAATCAGAATCTCCTCAATGCCGATGGAGGTTAGTTTTTCAATGGGGTAATATATCATTGGTTTTTGCCCCACCGGAAGCAAATGCTTATTCGTGATCTTTGTCAAGGGCATAAGCCGCGAGCCCGTACCGCCGGCAAGGATGACACCCTTTAAATCCATATTTAACTCCTTAAGGTTTATCACAATCTGAAAATTTCAAGCCCCACAGGCGCTGATGTCAGCTACAGCTTACAAAATTCTGCGGATAGATTACCAAGCGCTATCCCGGCTGAGAATGGAGACGACCAACTCCAAAATAACACGCAGACCAGCCTTAGAGCATCTAACAAAATGAAAATTATCGTTTTTGAAACTCAGAGATTGCCACGCGAACCTGCGGTTCGCTCGCAATGACAATCTTTTTGTTATAGGCTTAATATTCTCAAGTAATCGCCTTTGTCGCTCCTGTGGTAAATCCGCCGTCTATCATAATCATCTGCCCTGTAATATACTCTGAAGCGTCTGAAGCCAGGAAGATAACTGTGCCATCAAGGTCATGTGGTTGCCCGGGACGATTCAAAGGGATGCGTTCAGTGATGTAATTTACCCACTTTTTATTCTCGTACAACACTGCGTTTTGTGCCGTTTTAAACCAGCCCGGAGCCAGCACGTTTACTGTTATTCCGAACCTGCCCCACTCCGCAGCCAGGCTTCTGGTCATCGCCAGAATAGCACCTCGACTGGCTGTGTAAGCTGCAATCCCCTCCATACCGAAAACACACGTACACGAGCCAACGTTTATTATCCTGCCGTAGTTTCGTTTTATCATCTCCTTAGCTACTGCCTGGGCGCAGAAGAAACTGCCCTTGAGATTTGTATCTAATACGGTATCCCAATCCTGCGAGGTAACTTCGGTGGTTGGTTTTCGGATGTTCAATCCGGCATTGTTAACCAGAATATCAATTTTTCCATATTCTTTTATGGTCGTCTGAACCATATTTTCAATGTCACTTTGCGAAAGCACATCCAACTGAACTGCAAGTGCCCTTCTGCCCAAGGATTCTATTTCCTGCTTGAACTGATTAAGGCTTGATAATTTCCGGCTGGTAATGACCAAATCAGCTCCAGCTTTGGCAAGCGCCCTGGCGAAATACTGGCCCAGGCCACGGCTCGTTCCGGTTACAATCGCTACTTTGCCGGAAAGGTCAAAA
>CAYGBH010000623.1:0-1768 GCA_964348055.1 uncultured Pirellulales bacterium | reverse complement strand
AATTTCCGGAAAGCCAAGGTGAAAATTAACTTGCAGATAGTCCACAAAAGGCCAACAATACCCCTATAGGCAAAAAGCGTATAATCAAAGGAGACGAAAAATGAAAAGACCTTTCCTCATAAATCTTGGCTTAGTATTCTGTTTGTCCCTGCTGACGCTTCTCTCAGGCTGCTGCGTCAACATAGGCGATATGTTCAGGACCAAATACGAAAGAACGGAAAATATATCTGCACCGGTCCGGGACGCTGCTGAATTATATGTCGAAACTGATGTCGGCTCAATCACTATCACAGGTGCCGACGTCACCGATTGCGATATCACCGCTGAAATTACTGTAAAGGCCTACACAAAAGAAAAAGCCCGCGAGCTTGCCGAGCAAGTCAAGATAGAACCCGTACACTCCGGCGACAGGCTGACCATTAAAGTCAGAAAGCCCGATGAATTAAAGAGCCGTTCGCTTAGCGTGGCTTTCAAAATAACAGCTCCGAAGCATTTGAATCTGAATTGTTCTGCTCATGTAGGAACCATAGAGGTCTCAGACATCCAGGGCCGAATAAAAGCTTCGGTAAACGTGGGCTCGATTGTCTGCAACCAGGTTGTCGAAGACCTCAACCTTGAATCAAATGTTGGTTCTATAGAAGTCAAATACTCCGACGCTGCTCCGGCTGCCTGCAATGCAGATATCGCTACCAATGTCGGCAGCATAGAGTTTACGGGCCCTTCTGAATTGTCAGCCCAATTGAGTGCCTCCACAAACGTCGGCTCGGTAAAAACCAGTAAGCCCGTAACTGTAGTTGGCAAACTCGGCAAATCGATAAAAGGGACAATCGGCTCAGGAGATGGGAAAATCAGCCTGAGGACAAACGTAGGCTCAATAGAAATAAAATAACTTGTTTTTCCCTGCCTGCGGGGTTAACTTCTAAGGATCTTTTGCCTGCAGTTTCATTTGGCCTCGCGTTTTACGTGGTGTTCGGCTGGGCCTGCGATATGGAGAGATGCGAATAAGCCGCAACAGCGGGAAGCTAAAAGAAAACGGATTTGAAAAAGCCCCTGCTTTGGGAGGAGAGCTTTGAGTAAAGCAGGGGCTTACGTGATAGTGTACGTTCAATACACTATAACCACCTCCCTCCTCGGAAAGTTCGTCAAACATGACTATAACTAAGTGCCACCGTTGATGCCGAATGTAACGCTCTTCTTGTGCTCGTTTTACTTAAGCACCTCTCAAAATATACGTGAAGGATCTTCTCGCAAGTGTCTGGTGACTTGACTATCTTTTCTTGTGAAAACAAAAACGGGGCCTATACCGAATCACTCAGTATAAGCCCCGAGCTGGTGCCAAATTGCTATATCATTGCCGCTCCGCATCCTCGCATCAAGGTGCGGGGTTAACTCTCTGCGGGGCGGGAATCCAATTAGCCTAACATCACCATTGTTACGGCGCCGGCCATAGTTGCTCATCGAGCCACGAATCCGCCAAAACAGCATAGTCCTTGAAGTCGACCCTCTTATCCTCGTTCAGATCAGCGGACATAGGCGATAAGGTTACCGGAGCCAAGTCCAGGTTATCAGTGATCAAGAAACGGTCCAGCAGGGTGCCATCTTCCCGGTAAGCGAGCTCCATGGTATACGTCCCGGCAGCCAGCGTGAAGTTCACGGTTTGGCCGTCGTCATCCATGCTCTCAACCTCGGCCCAATGCCAGTTGCTTCCGTTATCTACGCCCCACCTCACCCAGCCACTACTGTGGTTAGTCGTATTCGTGGTAGCGCC
>CAYGBH010000622.1:0-1784 GCA_964348055.1 uncultured Pirellulales bacterium | reverse complement strand
TGCTATCCGAAAACCGCAAGCGTGTTCATGTGCGGCTTATCGGAACAGGCATGCTGTTTCAGTTGATATTTGTATTATTGATACTGAAAACGACTACCGGGCGTGTGGTCTTTGATGCCTTGGAGCGGTTTGTGAATGGAGTCATTGCATGTGGGAAGGAGGGATCGACTTTTCTTTTTGGAGAAGGTTTTCAAGAGCATTACTTTGCGTTTTCCGTATTGCCGCTGATTATTTTCTTTTCATGCCTGACAGCCGTTCTGTTTCATTGGGGTGTGATTCAAGCCATTGTCAAAGTATTGGCATGGTCCATGGTGCGCGTGATGGACGTATCCGGCTCGGAGTCATTGGCTGCGGCAGCCAATGTTTTCCTGGGGCATACCGAAGCCCCACTGATGGTTCGCCCTTATCTGGAATCCATGACACGCTCGGAGCTGATGGCCATGCTTACGGGGGGCATGGCTACTATTGCAGGCCCTGTCATGGCGGCATATGTTGGCCTTGGGGTTGATGCCGGTCATCTTTTGGCTGCATCGATTATGTCCGCACCGGCCTCTCTCGTGATCGCCAAGATCATGGTACCCGAACGAGAGGTTTCACTGACCAAAGGGCAGGTGCGAGTTGAGGTACCGCGCCAGGGGCGCAATGTGATCGATGCAGCCTGTAACGGCGCTGCAGTAGGTCTGAAATTGGCTCTCAATGTCGGTGCTATGGTGCTGGCCTTTGTGTGTCTTATTGCCTTAATCAATTGGGGCCTGGAGCGGGGTCAGTTCTTAGTGGTATCGCTGGCAAATGGCTCTGAGGCCGCGAAGGAGATGGTTCAGAGTTCTCCGTTGACATTCGAGAGAATTGTGGGATGGATATTCTGTCCATTCGCCTGGCTTATGGGGATTCAGAGCGATGACGTACTCAAGATATCCTCTCTTCTTGGCGAAAAAACTGTACTCAATGAATTCATCGCCTATATGGACCTCGTAAAGCTGCGTGACCAATTGGATCCACGTTCGTTTACCATTGCAACGTATGCGCTCTGCGGGTTCGCCAACTTCGGTTCTGTTGCCGTACAGATTGGCGGAATCGGGTCACTGGTCCCATCCCGCCGGGATGACATCGCCCAATTAAGCTTGCGCTCTATGGTCGGCGGTACCTTAGCTGCCTTTATGACCGCATGTATTGTCGGAATGCTGATTTGACGTGTTCAGCGGAATTGAAAAGGTCAAAAAAATGTTTTCAGAAGTATTGAACGGGAGCTCGTGTAGCCGTAGACGCGTTCACTCTTGTCTATTTACCAGCACTCTTGCGGTGATATTGATAAACAAGTTATCGGCATCGGCCATGAGAATTGATTGGGGGATTTAAAGGCTGAAAAGATGTCACAGTGTGTTCATACTACCAATTTGGGTCGTGGTCTCCACTTTCTGCCAGCGGGCGGCAAAGTAAAGCTTCCCAGTTATAAACTATTATGCAAAACAGCCCAGAACATAGCACATTTTCGCGAGTAGAAGCCTACAACCACGCTGATATGGAACGGCCGTTGTCAAGTCGATAAAGTTTAATTATTTTTTCTACATTCTTTTTACGACACCTTCCAGGTGCAGGCTACTTCGACGATGAATCAGTCGCCGCCTGGGATTCTTACGAAGGCGGCGAAAGCGGACTTTGGTGAAATTGTAGGATGTTAGCGTTATAGCCGGTTATGGGGATCCTCGAGGTCTTTAGGATGTTGAGTTTGAAGTTTGTTTTGATTTGTTCCCAACGACAACCCGAATTGAATCATGGGCTTAAGA
>CAYGBH010000621.1:0-1786 GCA_964348055.1 uncultured Pirellulales bacterium | reverse complement strand
TTTGGGAATTAAATAATCGTTTGTCATTCCTGCGCAGGCAGGAATCCAGAAACAAAAGAACAAAGAAAAAGAAGGAAATCGGAACACCGGGAAGAAGCAAATTCGACCTGATACCCTGATAGCCTGACAGAATGTCGCCTACAAAGCTTAAACAACCCGTTATTGATTTTTACACCTATCCGCCCGTTGGCGGTGACGACTGGCGATATATTTACCAGACAGCTCAGGTACGCGTGCTTGAGATGCAGATGCTAAGCCAGGCGACCTTCCTGGATATGGCCAATGCCGAAAGTTTCGAGGCCGCCGCCGACCTGTTAGCGGCGAGCGAATATGCCCTTCCGCCAGGTTACAAAGCCCTTGCAGAGATGGAGAACATTTTGCGACTTCGAAGGTCAGCGGTGCGAGAGATGTTTTTAGATTTTATGACTCGTCCGGCGGAGCCTGGCCGGAGCAGGATTGATGAGCCGATTGTCGAGCTGTTCAGGACGCGGGACGATTTTGCCAATCTCCGGCTGGCAGTCAGACGAACAGTCACCGAAAAACCGTTGGGGACCGATTACAGCACCGACGGCAACGTTCAGCCCGAGCTGTTCGAGCAAATATTCACTGAGGAAGGCGAGCCTGACGACAGGCCGGTATTTCCGGATTATGTCCAGCAAGCCGTAGAGCAGGCAGTTCTTGCCTACTATCAGAATAAGGACATCCGCCGGATTGATTACGCAATCGATAAATTCCAGGCTGAATATAATCTGAACAAAGCGCATGAACTGGAGAGCATCTTTCTGCTTGGCCTTTTCAGGATACAGATTGATTTGACGAATATCCGCACAATGCTTCGGCTCAAGTTCACCGAATCCGAACAGCGTAACGTCTTTTTAGAGGGCGGCTTTATTGGGCTGGAACGATTTCAACACGGCTTGGACCTCGGCTACGAATCGCTTGGGCCGTTATTTTTTGTAACGCCCTACTACCGAATTGTTGAAACAGGTGCCAGCTACCTGGCATCGAATAAATCTTTTTTGAAAGCTGAGCAGCAATGTGACGAATTCTTGACCGGATTTTTGAAATCAACGATTCAAATTACTGTTGGCCCTCAGCCGATTATCGCTTTTTTGTTAATGAAGGAGAATGAAATTCGCAAAGTGAGATTAATATTGACAGCGAAAAAGAATCATTTGGATACAAAACTTATCTTGGACCGCATCTCGTGAAGCATGACTAAAACGAACTAAAGTGAGCTAAAGTGGAAGGTAAAATTGCAGTTTTAGGTGATACCGATTTTGTGATGCCGTTTTCGGCACTCGGAGTCGATACGTACCCCGTAGATCAGACGGCTCAACAAATCAATGAAAGTGCTAAGAAGATAATCGACGGCAAATATGCTCTTATAGTGGTCGGTGAGAACATAGCGTCAGGGGTTGAAGAAGTTTTCTCAGCCTATCAGGATACGCCGACTCCGTGCATTGTGGTTGTGCCGTTTACCACAGAATCGAAAGGCCTTGCAACGCAGGCCTTGGGAGAAGTGCTTAAGATAGCTACGGGCATAAACATTTTACAAGGATAGAAACCACACACTTACGTGTGGGCAACGGATACCACACACGTGAGTGTGTGGAGGGAAGAAGCACATATAAAAAAGGTTTAACAATGCAAGAGGCAAAAGAAGGCAGAATAATCAAAGTTGCCGGGCCTGTCGTTGTTGCTGAAGGTATGGCCGGTGCGCGAATGTATGACGTTGTTCGCGTGGGCAAACTGAACCTCATAGGCGAAATCGTGGAACTGCGGG
>CAYGBH010000620.1:0-1818 GCA_964348055.1 uncultured Pirellulales bacterium | reverse complement strand
CTTGCCTCGCCGATGAGCAGGTTGTAAGTTTTCTTAAGATGGTTGATGACTGCTTCATCCATATCGTCGCCGCCGAGGCGGATTGATTCGGATGTAGCGATATCGGCCAGACTCATTATGGCTACTTCAGTGGTCCCTCCGCCGACATCGACAATCATTGAAGCGGTGGGATTTGTGATTGGCAGTCCGGCCCCGATTCCTGCGGCCATTGGTTCATCGACCAGATAGACCTTGCGCGCCCCTGCACGCTCGGCGCTGTCTATGACGGCCCGGCGTTCAACAGCGGTTATTCCGCTCGGCACTGCGATTACAACTCGCGGTCTTACAAGTCCGCCTCTGCCGTGCACTTTCCTGATGAAATAGCCCAGCATCGCCTCGGTGATTTCGAAGTCGCTGATTACGCCGTCTTTGAGGGGTCTAATTGCGCTGATCGAGCCGGGTGTTTTGCCGAGCATCTCGTGTGCAATCAGACCGACAGCCTCGCCATTGTTCAGAACGATGTTGGTTCCTTTACGAACTGCAACTACGGAGGGTTCATTGAGGACAATACCTTTGTCACGGACACAAACCAGAGTGGTGCAAGTACCGAGGTCGATGCCCATATCCATACTGAACCAACCTAAGACTGTGTCCAGCAACACTTTCGACTCCTTTCAGCATTTTCGATTTTGCGGAACTTACAATTTCCAATCGGCTATCTTTATATAACAAAGAGCGGTATTGTCAATAGAGAATTCGCTACGGTATTTTGAAAATTGTGCCGTACTGACCATGGCATTTATAGACAACGAGTGCTACGGTAGCCAGAACCGCGCAAAATGCCAAAGCAAGAATAGCAGTATAAACGCTATCGGGTATGGTTATCTTTTTACCACGACTTGGCCCATTTGGACTCATACATCAACCTCATAGAAAAAAGCGTATCCCGATAGAATCGGGAAATGCTACAGGCTAAACGCTATAAATTAGTAGATACATTATCGCCGGCTCTCGGCCGTTGCTGCGTAGCTTCCATAAGTTCCAGAACGCCGACCGCCTTTTCAGCTTCAACATCGAAGATGAGAATATCACAAATAAACTCATCGCCGCGAACAACGTGGAATCTCATACCCGCCTTGACGCCATCTGCTGCGCCGATGGATATTTCAGCCAAAGAGTTTGCCAAGTCGACCTCGGCTATCCGTCCCTCCAAGGCAATATCTCTGGCCACAGGGGCCGCTCGAGCCTTCTCTTTTATCGGCGTAACCGGCACGGGGGCAGCAACAACTTTGCCAAATTGCTGTAAGAACTGGTCCGACCTGCTTTGCAATTCAGTCTTTTCCTCGAGCAGCCGTTTTGTTTGTTCTTCCAGCTGGGCCACTATCGACATCTTCTCTATAAGAGCGGTTGTGGTTTCTTTGTGCTCTCTCTGTTCGTTGATTAGCTCGGCTTGAATTTTCTTTAGCTCAGCATGGGTATCTCCCAATAACTGCCTTTGCTTATCGGTAGTCTTCGAGAAATCCATCACTATAGCCGCCCAGTTATTTACTCTTTGAAGGGCATCGTCTTTTTGTCTTTGGGCTTCGGTGAGGTTGGCTTTTAAGCTGTCAACATCTTTTCTGAGTTTGTCAATTTCATCATTTAGCAACTTTTTCTGCTGATCGGCTTGCTCAATTGTTTTGTTTAATTGCTCCCTGGTATTTCTCTCATTCTCTTTTGCGGCCCTTTCACGGTTGTTGAGGTCGACATATTTTTGTCTGTAGTCTTCGGCGTTGGCAACGTAAGTTACGACAATTCCGCAGAGAAAAATTGAGGATATCGTCAGCAGGACTATTAGGA
>CAYGBH010000619.1:0-1843 GCA_964348055.1 uncultured Pirellulales bacterium | reverse complement strand
TTCTTTTAACTCATCCGAGGTATGGTACATGCAAAAGTAGAATAGTTTGAACTCCGGCTTGCCGCCAACTACTTGCCCGACAATTTCGGGTGGTTCTTTGTAAACCTCGGGGACAGCGATGTTTGGCTCAGGTACGGGCTCAATTCTGCTCAAGTCGCGGATGATGCTTTCGGCCTGAGCGCCGGTGGATTTTTGGCCAAGAATATCCCCGCACCCTCCGACCCACAGCATAACCACCATAGCCGCAGCCGCAATTAACCTTTGACCGCAGCTAACTTTTTGGCCGCTACCGCTCATAATCTGGTACCCGCCGTTGTAATCCCGCACTTTAAGCGGTGTCTTTGTCTTTGTGTGTTTAAGCGCCTCTTATTCGTGTATGGACGATGTCTCCTAAAGATTATATTGCATATTTTCTTATCGTCAACCTTATTCTAAAAGAATTAGGAAAAAATAAATCCTTTTCTTTGGGCCTGCCCAAATCAAAAATATTAGACCATATCGCGCTTTTTTGCTATTTTCATGGGGTTATGGCAAAAAAGCAAAAATCCATAACGGTCGGTTTTACGTCACTGGGCTGTCCGAAAAATGTAGTCGATAGCGAAAGGATGTTGGCCGAAATCGCCCAGGCGGGCTTTCTGATAACCGCCGAGCCTGACAATGCCGACGTTGTTGTCATCAATACCTGCGGTTTCATCGCCCCAGCCAAAGCCGAATCGCTCGAAGCAATAAGACACGCAGTGGACTGCAAGCTCAATGGCACCGTAAAAAAAGTAATTGTCGCAGGTTGTCTGTCAGAAAGATTAAGGGAACAACTTTTTACTGAGGTCGATGGCATCAATGCCGTTGTTGGTCTCGGTCAGCGGGATAACATTGCTCGAATAATCAAGAAAACTCTTTCCTCCGCACAGCCGACTGCTTATCTGAACCGCCGGCCGCACACAACCAGCGATGACAGAACCAGGTTACTCATTACGCCAAGCCATTGGGCGTACCTGCGAATCAGTGAGGGCTGCAATCACCGCTGCTCTTTTTGCACGATACCGGCAATCAAAGGCCCGTTTAGAAGCAAGCCCAAAGACCTCGTCCTCGCCGAAGCCGCCGAATTGGTCTCGGCGGGCGCAGTCGAATTGAACATAATCGCACAGGACACCACATACTACGGCCGAGATTTGAAAATAAAGAACGGTCTGGCTGCGCTTGTAAGTAAACTTGAAAAAATTACCGATCTGGCGTGGATTCGATTGATGTATCTGTACCCGGCAGAAATTGACACCAGACTGATTGAAACCGTCGCAAAAGGCGAAAAAATCGTCCATTATTTAGATATTCCTATGCAGCACATAAACGGTAAAATCCTTAAGGCTATGCGTCGGCCCGATACCAAAGACCGGCTCTGTCGACTGATTGAGAACCTGCGCTCTGCCGTGTCCGACATTGTGCTGCGAACAACATTGATAATTGGCTTTCCCGGCGAAACCGACCGGCAGTTCAACGAACTGCTGGACTTTGTCAAATGGGCAGAATTTGACGCCTTAGGCTGCTTCAAATTTTATCCCGAATCCGGGACCGGTGCCGCGGATATGCCCGACCAGGTCCCGGAGAAGATAAAACAGCAGCGACTCGAAGAGCTGATGCTCACCCAGCAGAAGATTGCCTTTGCTAAGAACAAAAACAGAATCGGCAGCGAGCTTACCTGTCTGGTTGATTCCGTTGATAGAGAAGGTCTGGCGCCAGGACGGTTTTACGGCCAGGCGCCTGATATTGACAGCGTCTGTATCATAAAGAACTGCTCAGCCAGCTCCGGACAGTTCATCAATACGAAAGTCGTTGGCACAGAAGACTA
>CAYGBH010000618.1:0-1849 GCA_964348055.1 uncultured Pirellulales bacterium | reverse complement strand
AGGAGTTCACCTGGGCCTATTTTAGGCCGGCAGCAGTAATCGAGTGCAAAGGTGGCCTGGACGCCAACGGCTCACTTATTGCCTGGGACTTTATAAACATCAACGCCGGGGGTGCAGCAATTGACACACCCTACCGGATAGCCAACACCAGAATCCGGTCAGTAAGTTCCGATTCTCCTTTACGTCAGGGCGCATACCGGTGCCTCGCTGCAACGGCCAACAACTTTGCCCGGGAGTCGTTTATGGATGAACTTGCCGCAGCGGCGGGGGCTGAGCCACTTGCCTTTAGACTTGCCCATCTCGAAAACCCGCGCATACGAACTGTCCTTAAGGCCGCCGCCAAGCACTTCGGTTGGTCCACACGTAGAAAAAAGGTCACCGCTGATATAGGAGTGGGTCTGGCCTGCGGAACGGAAAAGAATTCCTGTGTGGCTGCGTGTGTGGAAGTAGGTATTGACCGCGAACGGGGCGAGATAAAGGTGCATCACGTCTGTGAAGCCTTCGAATGCGGCCCCATCCAGAATCCGGGCAACCTGCTTTCTCAGGTACAAGGGTGCATCATCATGGGTATGGGTGGTGCGCTGAGCGAGGAAATACAATTCGCGGACGGCAAGATTCTGAACGCCAGCTTCGCCGGGTATCGGGTACCACGGTTCAAGGATGTTCCCAAAATTGATGTCCACCTGATCAACAATACCAACATCCCGTCGGCCGGGGGCGGTGAGACACCCATCATTGCTATTGCCCCTGCCATTGCCAACGCTGTCTTCGCCGCCACAGGTGTCCGCATCCGTTCCATGCCGATTCGTGGCGCCGCACTCAAGCAGGCCTGACATGTTTGTTTCGTATTGCGTATTGCGAATAGGAGATGACGGCACGAGGGCTGGATTCCTGCTCGCCGTTCCCCGCTTTCGCGGTCCGCAGGACGCCTTACGGCGGGACGAGCGGCCTCGCCGAGACAGGCCCGCTATTGCTCGGCCTGCTGGACTATTCGCCTGCCTCTAAGAGCTTCTTAAAACGCGGGTGGTCGCGCAATGGGTTCCAGGCCGGGTCAAGCCGAAGCAAAGGAATCGATAGTTCTGATGGTATCGAAAGCAAAAACTCAAGCTGGTCAATGGCCGCATCAAATTCGCCAACCATCACGTATATCTGGGCCAAGTCCACGATCCGAAATGAACCGCTGATTGCTTCCTTGCTTATAGGTAGCAGCTCGACCGCCAACTTCCCCTTGTGGATCGCATCTTCTTTGCGGCCCAGGCCGGCATAGGCTATGCCGAGCGAACTATGGAACCGAGCATCCTCTGGCTGTTCCTGGATTTTGGATTCGAGAATGCTTCGAGCATCCTCGTAGTATTTCTTCGCCAACTCTTCTCTGTTCATGTAACTATAGATTAGTGCGCATCGTAGAGAACTGGGGGTAAAGAACTCCAGAAGATCAAGATCTTCTGATTTTAAAGAGAGTCGGTCCAAAGCCTCTTGATAGTCCCCATCGAATACATCGACAGTGGCCAGCGAATTGACAAGCTCGATATTTTCTGTTGCCTTGGTGTTCTTCAGTCCCTCTTCCAGAACTGCCCTGGCCTTATCGGTGTTGCCTTCCCAGATCAAGTATAGCAGGCCTTTTAAGTTGTAGGCGTCTGCATTATCGGGAGCCAGCGAGATGGCCCGCTCATAATAACTCTCTGCTTCTGTGTACTTGCGCAGAAACTTAAAAGTAGTCCCGACATCCACGGCTAAAGTGTTGGAGAGGGGGTCAAGTTCCGCAGCTTTCTTGATGTTGGCCAATCCCTGCTCGAACTTGCCCTGCCGCCTTTGAACGAAACCGACATATGCAATGAGCTGACTGTTA
>CAYGBH010000617.1:0-1856 GCA_964348055.1 uncultured Pirellulales bacterium | reverse complement strand
GGCTGGTTCCTCCACAGACGCAGAACACTGTAGAGTATTAGCAACACGCAAGTTTTATACGGGCTGTGAGCAATCGCTTGCAGCCCTTTTTTTATTACCTAAACCAGCCCACAGAATCTCACAGAACGCCCATCAGATTTCAATTTGAGGCGCCTCACAGGCCATTTAAAAGGCGTACCCGACTTGAGGGGCATCACAGACTTATTTTCAGCAATCTGTCTCTAAAATACAGTCATTACCTTACATAAAGTCGCTGTCTGAATATGCCGATGGATGGTTATGAAAAGAGATAAATTATGGCTTGCGAAGAAAAACCTAAGGTTCCGGAAAATCCCCAAAATACATCACCCGAATATACTCAACAGGTAGTGTCCGAAGAACCTCAACAGACACCATCCGAACCGTCTCAGGAAACACCGTTCAAAGAGTCTGAAGAAGCACCGGCACAAGGGCAATGGTGCAAAGTGAGAAATCCAATTCTAACATTCTTGCTTTGTGCCTCCGTGTTCCTGACCGGTTGTGCTACGATTACGACGGGCAGATACCAAAATATCACCGTTACGTCTGAGCCACCAGGCGCAAAAGTCAGGTCTTGTACGGGCGTATCTCTCACTACACCTGGAAGCATTAAATTGGCCCGTAATCGTAACTATACTTTGATTGCGGAGTATCCAGGTTGTGAGCCGCAACAAAAGGAGCTTAAGCACAAACTGCAAGGATGTTTTTGGAGGAACATTTTAATCTGTGGCGTTATAAGTACCGTTGTGGACCTTGCTTCGGGGGCTTGTTACGAATTACATCCCGAAGAAGTCCACTTCGATCTCACGAGCACAGCCCAGGCAGTATCAAGTCATCAACCTTCATATCTGGAGCTGCAATCTGAGACAGCCGAAGAAGTTCGCTTTGTGATTTTGAATGAACCGGCCAACAAAGGTATAACGAAAGAATAATTGATGGCGAGTCTTGGCAAGCCAGACCTGATTAACCAGGAAGGAGAATCCGAGGTCTTTGTCTATAATAATCGCACACTTCAACGCTACTATTTTAAGAATGGGATTCTTAAAGAGACAAAATAGACCGACTTCGTTACGCCTTTGCTGCTCGGCTTTGTTCAAGAACCGTTTTGATACCTCCGATACTAACAATAGCCTCCCAAGAAAAGATTTGAGAATAAATAGGTCGTTTCTTTCTGACTCATGCAACGATTAACTCAACCGTTTTAATCCCTGGATTGTCATTAAATTTTGGGTAATTCGACAAAGCGGTCGCGGCTGAGTTGCATCACTGGTGCAAAACAAACGTCAAAAATTGGACAGAATTGTCAGTTGAATAACGGTCGGCAATTGTTAAAATGATGCGGTGAAAGCGGACCTTTTGAAAGGAGATATTATGAAAAGCAAAGCATTTATCATAGCAGTCTTATTTATCGCCTGTTCCTGGGCTGTAGTTCAGTTTACCCGAATTCATTTTCGAAGCCGAATAATAAGCATACGGCACCAGGAAATTTCATTTATGATAAAAGAGATTGAGAAGATTAAGGAATCTATAAATTCAAATATCGATGAATCGATATCCGCGAAAGATCTTCTTAATGTCATAGAAATAAACAGGCTCGAAGGACAGATCAGAGAGCTCCGTATGAAGAATTTTATTGACCTATCAAAAAGCCATGAAAACTTTATACCGGAATTTATTCCGATCATCCTTCTGGTAGCGATATCTATGAAAATAGGATTGATAGACAAGAAATACAGAATGAATCTCCCCTCAGATTAGAATAGCAGCATTTGTTTTGGTTTTTGGGGTGAAGGTGGCAGAGACAAGAGAAGAAATTGGCAATCGTTAAAATGGTGTGG
>CAYGBH010000616.1:1610-1862 GCA_964348055.1 uncultured Pirellulales bacterium | reverse complement strand
ATTTGTTTTGTCAGAGTTTCGATAAAATAAGACCCAGCAAGAGGATCGACAGTATCTCTCAGTCCCACCTCATCCATTAAGAGTTGAAGGGTTCTAAGAGAAATCAGTGCAGCATGCGGCGTTGGGATAGTGTAAGCTTCGTCATAGGAACATAGGGCCGCCGTCTGCGTTCCACCCAGAGCCGCGGCCAAGGCATAATATGCACTACGCACCACATTTATTATTGGCTGTTCCTTTGTGAGTCCTGATCCT
>CAYGBH010000616.1:341-1600 GCA_964348055.1 uncultured Pirellulales bacterium | reverse complement strand
ACCACCGAACAGAGCCCGCAAGAACATCGTCTTCTTTTCCTTGGCACCCCATTTCTCCTTGAGAAGTTTAGCCCAGAGTTTGCGCGCGGCCCTGAACTTTGCGATTTGCTCCCAGAGGTTACCAAATATGTTGATATTGAACGTAATCCCTTTGGCAAACTCATCTATTTGATATCCTCTGTTCACCACCTCCTCTATGTATGTGTTAGCAATTTGAAAGGCGTACCCAATTTCCTGAGCGGCATTTGCTCCAGATTCCCGCAAGTGATAACCGCATACGCTGACAGGACTGGTCCGCGGCATGATTCGGGCGGAGTGTTCGATCGTATCTCCTATAAGCTTTACAGAGGGGTCAACTGGAAAAATCCACATCCCTCTCCCAATCATTTCCTTAAGAATGTCGTTCTGGGGAGTAGCGCTTGTTTTCTCAAGAGAATAACCACTTTTTTCTACTAATGCTTGATACATTGCGAGCATGATAGATGCCACAGCATTTACCGTCAGGGCAGCGCCAATTTTTTCGAGGTTAATTCCGTTAAATGCAATCTCAAAATCCTGTAAGCTGTCAATAGCCATCCCTACCCGGCCAACTTCTCCCTCAGCTAGCGGATCATCGGAGTCCAGACCTAACTGACTCGGCAAGTCAAACGCCACATTTAGACCTGTCTGGCCGTGGGCAATAAGGTAGCGGAAGCGTTCGTTGGTTTCTTCGGGCCTGCCGAAACCCGCATACTGGCGCATGGTCCACGGACGTTTCCGGTACATGTGCCTGTGGATTCCACGGGTGAATGGATACTCACCGGGTCCACCGATATGGCCCCAGCCGCCACTGGCCTCCACATCCTCGGCAGTGTAGACCGGTTTGATCTCAAGACCGGATTCATGGAAGACCGGCTCGAGCTCGGTTGCCCTGTCCTTGCTCATGATATCCTCTGGCGAATGAAATCAACGACGGATTGTAGTGTACTTCCAACCGGGAATACTGCGTCGACCCCAAGGCCCTGCAGCTCGCCACAGTCCTTGTTCGGTATGTTGCCGCCCACAACCCATACCACGTCGTCCAGGCCATGCTCCGGCAACAATGCCTGCAGCCGGCGGCAGATCGGGATGTGGGAACCGGAAAGAACTGACAAGCCGAGTACATCCACGTCCTCGTCGGCGGCGATGCGAGCAATCTCCTCCGGCGACTTCTTCAAGCCTGTGTAGATTACCTGAAAACCGGCCTCCATCAGAGCACGGACGATGATCTTCGCTCCAAC
>CAYGBH010000616.1:0-331 GCA_964348055.1 uncultured Pirellulales bacterium | reverse complement strand
TCCAGACCGGGCTTTGCGATCAACACCCGGATATCGCTGTTCTTTTTCGTCATCAACTGGACCCCTCCCGAGAATCCTCGATCCAGAGGAGCGGGGCGACTCCACTCACATCACTAGATGTACATTCCGTGTCAGGCAACGTACCCATCGAGTTAAACGCTTCCCAGCGACGTTTCCATCGGAAGAGTCTTGCTGCCGGCCAGGGGCAACCATACAAATATCGCCCCAGGCCCCGCCGTTCATGTTGTCAGGTCCTTCGCAATAATCATTTTTATGATTTCGCTGGTCCCACCTCCATAAAGTGTGAAGCGAATATCACGAAGATAGCGCT
>CAYGBH010000615.1:0-1868 GCA_964348055.1 uncultured Pirellulales bacterium | reverse complement strand
GGTTTGGCGTTATGTTGCTTTAATTGAAAAGGGTAAATACGAAGAAGCCTACAAAGTCATTAGGGAAGCCAACCCATTCCCGTCGGTCTGCGCCCGGGTCTGTGGTCGCAAGTGCGAAAATAGATGTAACATCGCTGCCAGTGGAGAGCAAGCCATTGCTATCCGGGCATTGAAGAGATTTATCACAGACCGCGTTGACCCCTCGGTTTATAAACCTGTCAAAACCAGCCGCCAGGGCAAGGATGTTCATAAGATAGCGGTCGTAGGTGCGGGTCCTGCCGGCCTCTCGGCCGCTCATTATCTTTCTCTGCTTGGCTACAAAGTGACGATCGTTGACGCGGGAGATGAGCCGGGCGGAATGCTTATTAGTTGTATACCAGCTTATCGCCTCCCTCAGGATGTGACACGCAAGGAGATAAAATTGCTCCTTGATGAAAATATCACCCTTAGATGCGGAACCGCCCTGGGTCGAGATATAACAATCGACGAATTATTTAAGGATGGCTTTAAGGCTGTTTTCCTGGCAATAGGGGCGGATAAAAGCTGGCGGTTAGGACTTGAAGGGGAAGACACCATAGGAGTCTATCCGTCAATGCAATTCCTTAAGGCCTTTAATCTGAGAGGCGAGGAAATGGCTAAGGGGCACGTGGGTGTTGTTGGCGGCGGTAATTCCGCCGTGGATGCCGCAAGAGTAGCTATTCGTCAGAAAAAAGTTAAAAGTGTAACGCTACTCTACCGCCGTACCGCCCAGGAGATGCCCGCTTATGCCGAAGAAGTCGAGGCAGCTCTGGAGGAAGGTATAAGGCTCGAAACGCTGGTTTCGCCAACGAGCATACGTTACATCAAAGCTGCTGAAGCCGAGGGTGTCAAAGTTGAAACATTTGTCGAGCCTGTAAAAATAGACGCGAGAAATGGACACCTGGCCGATATCCTGTGCATTAGAAACAAACTGGGTGATGTTGACTCAAGCGGCCGACGCAGACCTGTTCCCATACCTGGTACTGAGTTCACTATTGCTCTGGATACTCTGATAGTAGCTATCGGCGAACGTCCGGATAGCGATTGCCTTGCTTCTATGGGCTTGGAACTTGATAAAGGCGGACGATTGCGAGTTGATGCGAAAACGCTTTGTACCAATCGCAAAGGTGTGTTCGCTGGGGGCGACCTGGTGACGGGTCCAAATACAGTTGTTAATGCCATTGCTGCAGGCAGAAAAGCAGCGGCAGTTATAGACCGCTATCTTTGTGGCAAAGAGCTTGTTGAGCCACCCAAAGTAAAACTGCCAGCCGTTTTCATAGAACCGCCTGTTATCAGCGATGAAGAGCTTGAAGATGCCCAAAGAGTAGAACCCGCTACTCTCAATGCCAGATCGAGAAAAAAGAGCTTTGCAGAGGTGGAGATGGCATTGTCTGTTGAACAAGCATCCCGCGAAGCTCGCAGGTGTCTTAGATGCGACCTGGAGTTCATACAGCGTACTGAAAATGAAGAGGCTGAGTGTGTGACAGTAGAGGAAAAATCGGCATGATTACATTGAAAATAAACGGTTTGGATGTTTCGGTCGAGAAAGGCAGCACTTTGCTGGAAGCTGCAAGATTTCTCGGGTTTCCTATCCCGACCCTATGCCATATGGACGGCTTGTCACCCTATGGGGCCTGTCGGCTGTGTGTGGTCGAGATTGGAGAAGGACCGGAGGCAAAATTGGTCTCCTCGTGCACCTATCCAGCCGAGGAAGGACTCAACGTGCGCACAACATCAAGGCGGGTGCTGAAGGCTCGTAGGATGATACTAGAATTGCTGTTGGCCTCTTGTCCCCAGTCCAAGATAATCCAGGACCTTGCTTCTGCACACGAAATACGCCAGCAGCGCTT
>CAYGBH010000614.1:0-1879 GCA_964348055.1 uncultured Pirellulales bacterium | reverse complement strand
CTGAATGTCTGGGTGCGTGAGGATGGAACTATTATCGACAAGATCGTTCTGACCACCAATCCCGATTACACGCTCACGGGGATAGAGCCCGGCCCCCCCGAAAGCTCGCGTGGCCCACGTGTAATAGCGTTTGAACCGAGCCCTGCCGACGGTGCAACAGATGTGTCCCGGGATGTGGTCCTTAGCTGGACAGCCGGAGCGCATGCCGACAAGCACGATGTGTACTTCGGAACAAATTTCGACGATGTGAACGAGGCTACTACAACAACTGACCCGAACGGCGTGTACAAGGGCCGTATCGCTCCCAACATCTATACCCTCGCCGAGCGGCTTGCGTTTAGCGAGACTTACTACTGGCGTGTTGATGAGGTCGATGCCCCACCCGACAATACAATACGCAAAGGTCGTGTCTGGAGTTTTACGACTGAGCCGTTTGTTTACGCCGTTGAGAACATCAATGCCACAGCTTCCAGCAGCGCTTTAGCTAAAGGGCCTGAAAATACCGTCAACGGCTCGGGACTGGATGACAGTGGTTTATTGCACGACAAAGTAGGTGACGATAATATGTGGCTGAGCGGTATTACAGGGCCACAGCCGACCTGGATTGAATTTGAGTTCGACAACCTTTACAAACTTTACCAGATGTGGGTATGGAACTCAAATGAGACTCTGGAGCCAATGATCGGTTTCGGGTTCAAAGATGTTACGATCGAGTATTCGGTCAATGGCACCGACTATACAACACTGGGTACCACTCACGAGTTTGCCCGGGCGCCAGGAGCACCTGGTTATGAACACAACACCACTATTGATTTTGGCGGCGCCGCAGCAAAGTACATAAGATTCACGGCTAACAGCAACTGGGGAGGCATCCTGAACCAATATGGTCTCAGTGAGGTTCGCTTCTTCTACATACCGGTCCTCGCAAGAGAGCCCAACCCGAATTCGGGAACAACAGATGTTTCTATTGGGACAATAGACGCGCCGGCTGATGTGACCCTCGGCTTTAGACCGGGAAGAGAGGCAGCCAAGCACGACGTGTACCTAAGCTCTGACTGGCAGGCTGTGGTCGATGGTACTGCCCCTGTTACCACCGTGACCGAGGCCAGCCATGGTCCCTTATCGCTCGATTTAGGAAAGACCTACTACTGGCGGGTCGATGAGGTAAATGAAGCCGAGACCCCCACAACCTGGCAAGGGCCCATCTGGGACTTTACGACACAAAAATATTTTGTCGTGGACGATTTTGAGAGCTACAATGACCTTAATCCTGAAGACCCCAACAGTAATAGGATATTTAATGCGTGGCTGGATGGATACGATATCCCGACGAACGGTTCTATTGTCGGTAATGATCTTCCTCCTTTTTGCGAGCAGACTATTGTTCATGGCGGTGAGCAGTCAATGCCGTTGTTCTTCGACAACTCCGGCACGGCACAGTATTCAGAGGCGACCTTGACGTTGAGTCCACAACAGGATTGGACTATAAAAGGCACTGAAACATTGGTGCTATGGTTCAAGGGCAATCCGGCGGGCTTTGTAGAGGAACCAGCCGGCACCTACACGATGACTGCCGCGGGCGCAGATATCTGGGGTACGGCCGATGAGTTCCGCTACGCCTGGAAGCAACTGTCCGGCGATGGCGAGATCACAGCAACGGTCGAGAGCGTCAAATGGGTCACCGGCTCTGACGACTGGACCAAGGCCGGTGTGATGATTCGTGGTACGCTGGATGCTGGCTCACCCAATGCCTTTGTAGCTCTCACCACCGGCTCGGGCGATGGCGCAACTTTCCAGTGGCGTACGAGTGCAGGTGGTAGCTCCAGTTCAGATCGTACACTGGTGGGCATATCACCGCCTGCTTCTATCAAGCTGGTGC
>CAYGBH010000613.1:0-1883 GCA_964348055.1 uncultured Pirellulales bacterium | reverse complement strand
AACTTTGAAGGCAAAACTGTCGGCTCCTGCCGGGTCTCGTCATAGTTCGGCACAAAATCGACGGTGTCGTGGTTAATATCTTCGAGCATTTCCATAGCCGGCGCAGCCATTCTTGCCTCGGTATATCGCATGGCAGCCGGTGGGTCGGAATCGATACTGCCGAAGTTGCCCTGAGGATCGATCAACGGATAACGCATATTCCACTCCTGGCCCAGGCGCACCAATGTTCCGTAGGTGGCCTGGTCGCCGTGAGGGTGGTAGTTGCCGCTGGTATCGCCGACGATCTTGGCACACTTGCGGTGCTTGCTTCGCGGGCCGAGATTCAAATCGTTCATTGCAACGAGTATCCGTCTTTGAGAAGGTTTCAGACCATCGCGAACGTCCGGCAGGGCACGCGAAACAATAACGCTCATCGCGTAGTTGAGGTATGAATTCTTGAGCTCATCAAGGATGTGCATATCCTCGAATCGCTCCTGTGGCTTCTTGACCTCTTTCATAAGTTCTCAATTATCCTTAGCACTAAATCCCGTTCGCAAATAGATTACCTGCAACCGGGCAAAAAGTCAAGAAGTACGATGATTTCGAACAGTTTTTACTGTTGCTTTGCGACTGTCCTGCTGATGAGTTTTCATTGACAGCCCTTCGTTTTGCTCAGTATATACTTCGCGAAGCAATTTCTATTTAGCCTGCGGTTTTACTGCAGGTTTTGATCTGCAAAATCGCAGTTGATAAAGCACTGGGGCCACCGAGATGCCGGCTGAGAAAATTTGAAAATATAGTCCACCACTCCACCACAAAGTGAACTTAAAATGTGTAAAACCGGTTGAAAACAAAATTTTTTTTAGGCGCAAGGTCAATAATGGCATTGACTTCTGTAAAGTCGCAAAAAAATCCAGTAAAAAAGATTTGATTTCTCACATAATAGTCCGATAATAAAGGCTAATGGATTGGTATAGAACCCTATTTTGTTGGGTTCCTGACTGCATTGGAATGGAGGGTGTTCTTGAGAGGAGAGAACATCCATGCAGTACACAATCAGGGATGAGCGTTCCCGCTCACGCGGGGCCCCAATAAGCGCAATTGTTGAAGCGCCTGCGGAAACAGCGGGCTCATCAGGGTATCGGATACGATTTAAGCGCCCCACCACACCCACATTCGCTGATGAACACCTAAAGCTTGAGCTTGATGCATCAAATCTTTTCATAGCAGGCTGGATTAAAAACCACTTCTTAAACCAAATCTCTTTAGTGGTTCAAGCGGTTACAAAGCCTTTCCTGAGCAGACCTGGAACCCGCCGATTAGACCCAAAAAATATTAACTCTTTGGAGGAGAAAGATATGAAATGAGAAACCGTAACGTCAGCTCGGAATAGAGCTGGAGAGGTATGGAAAGTGAAAATTGTAGGGCGAAAGACTCTTTTAAAAATAAGGAAAAAACTGCCAATCTTACTGAAGATGTACAACGCCCAAATACCGCTGGTGTGAACAAACGGTAAAGTTTTTAGAGAGGAGGTGTAACGGGAAAAGACCTTGAAAAGAAAGGAGAATAAAATGAAAAGGATTTCAGTGTTAATCATAATGTTGACCGCCGTACCTCGTGTAACTAACGCACTCTATTTTGGTGACTATAGTGACAGCCGTTACCGTACTCGTTGGTCTCCTTATGTTTTTGGTTTGGTTTCTGGTGAACTCCGTTATTCCCCCTACGCTTCTAATTACCATTATTCTGGGTTAGTCCCTTACTGGTTGCGTTACTCTCCTTACGCTTTTAATTACCATCATCCTTCTGGTTTGATTTCTGATTATTGGTATGACTATTACTTACCCCCTGCTTTATATTACAAGCATTCTGGTTTGGTTGATGGTAACGCTCATCACTCCTCT
>CAYGBH010000612.1:0-1883 GCA_964348055.1 uncultured Pirellulales bacterium | reverse complement strand
TACGTTACCTAAAGGACCCGGCGAAAAATATTACAACGGTTGAGGACCCTGTCGAATACCGTCTTGCCGGGATTAACCAGATTCAGGTCAAGCCGGAAATTGACCTCGGCTTTGCAGGGTGCTTGCGGGCAATTTTAAGACAGGACCCGGACATAATTCTGATAGGTGAAATTCGAGATAAAGAAACGGTCGAAATTTCAATAAAAGCATCTTTGACCGGTCATCTGGTCTTGAGCACGTTCCATACCAACGATGCGCCCAGCGCGATAAGCAGGTTGGCCTATATGGGAATTGAGCGGTATCTGCTGGCTTCCACGCTGAATTTAGTCATTGCTCAGCGACTGGTCAGAAAAATCTGTAACCACTGCAAAGAGCCTGTAACCATAAGTGAAGAAGTACTTAAGCGTTTGAGAATCGACCACGAGCAGGTTAAGGACTCCATTTTTTATCACGGCCGAGGCTGCACAGTCTGCGGAGGGACAGGTTATTTGGACCGGATACCCATATTTGAGTTCTTAGTTGTGGATAACGATATGGCTGAAAAGATAGTTGCCGGTGCCAGCGAGGCCCGGATAAAAGCAGCATCGCATCAAAAAGGATACGGTGACTTGCTTGAAAGTGGCGTAAGTAAGATGTTGCAGGGTTTAACGACCGCCGAAGAGGTCATTAGCGCAGCTTTTACAGGAAAGGTTTAACAATCTGTAGTTATGGGTTTGGGTTCATTGTTCATAGACAACGAACAGTGAACAACGAACTTAACAGGGTTCGGTAAATGAAAAGCTACAGGTATATCGCTCGGGATTTGGCAGGGGCACGGCGGAAAGGCCTTACAGAGGCGGTTTCCTCAAATGACGTACTGAACTGGCTTCGTGAGCAGGGTTTCACACCTATCTCTATCAATGAAATATCAGGGCACACCGCGCAAAACTGGCGAAAAATTCACCAAAAACGCATCAAATCAGCAGACCTGGCAGCACTTTGTTGGCAGTTGGCTACAATGCTTGATGGAGGAATTCCCATTACCACAGCCTTTGACACCATTGCCGAAGACATAGAAAACCCACGGCTTCAGCAGGTTCTCCAGCAGCTCTCGGAGAAAGTCAAGAAAGGTCAATCCTTCTCGGAAAGTGTTGCGGAATTTCCAAAGGTTTTCAACCGACTTTCCTGTGCAATAATCTTGGCTGGTGAAACCAGTGGTAATCTCGCAGAAGCGATGAACAAGCTGGCAGAATATTTTGACAGTCGTGATAAATTGGCCAAAAAGGTTAAAGGGGCAATGGCTTATCCGATATTTGTATTCACATTTATTGTTCTGATAGTCGTATTCATAATGGCTTTTATTATTCCGCGATTCCGCACTATATTTGACCAGATCGGCGGCGAGCTGCCTGCTTTAACCAGGGGATTTATGCAGTTTTACGATATACTCCGCTACAATCTCCACTTCATCATAGGTTTTGTTCTTCTTCTGATAGTTTTTGCGGTTCTTGTCTCCAAAACCAAAAAAGGCCATTATTTATTCAGCAGAATCATCCTGGTCGCCCCTTTGTTTGGCAAGGTATTCAACCAGGCCTTCGTTGCAACGTTTTGTAGAACGATGTCAACTTTACTTGCTTCGGGCGTTTCAGTGCTTGATGCTCTTGATATTCTCACCGGAATGACCGGTAACGATATTATAAAGTCGGCCGTAGTGGAAACCAGAAAGAATATTGTCGACGGCTCAAACATCTCTTTGAGTATGGCCACAGCCGGCTTTTTCCCTAATATGGTCGTTAAAATGATGCAGGTCGGTGAAGAAAGTGGCTCACTGCCCATAGTGCTCGAAAAAACCAGCAACCATTACGAACGAAAGGTCGATTCTACGATAACCACCATGATGGGTC
>CAYGBH010000611.1:0-1891 GCA_964348055.1 uncultured Pirellulales bacterium | reverse complement strand
GGGCGTTGCTGTTCGCGGCCAGACAGGTCCTGAGAGAAGAATGGAACATCAGCCGGGTGATTGCCTCCGAGCACCCGGGCGGTGGACACGCCCAACTAGCCGAGGCCGAGACGAACTTCTTCAAGGACCATATTGATCATCCACCCCACATCCACATAAATTTCATCTGGCCCGACTGGTCAGGCCACGTCAACACGCACTTTACCACCACCGAAGAGGGTAAGGTCCACAAGCCCTGGCTTATCTGGAAGGTGCCGGGCTGCGAGCGAGGGCAGCGCTACCCTGAGGCGGGGTCGTGGTGGCCCGAATTGGACCGGCATTGCCATGCCGTATGGTGGCAATCCTGGACGGCGGACGGTGCCATACAACTGAGGCGAACGCAAACGGCGAACGTCTATACGCTACGCGCCAGGGACATCGCGGGCGACCTGAGCAGGGCTGACGTCTATCTCGGCAAGGACAAAATCTACTCGGTGGATATTACCGAATATGACCCGGTTCGACTTCGCATGGTCGTGCGCATCACCGATTTCAAGTCACGCAAACTCATCACGGAAACTTTCACCGGCGACCCCACCAATCGCAAGGCTTTAACGACTCACACCGTTACTGAAACTGTCCTGAACGGATCACCGGCTCCTCCGGGCGCAGAGACTCCCTGACAGTGAAGGGTGAGACTTTTGTCCGGGCAAGCCTTCCGGCCTGCCCTGCAGTTTCGGGCTGTGCGGGCTCCCCTCAGGCCTCTTTGAACAGTGCATCGTATTCGCTCTCGAAACGAAGCTTATGCTCTTACAGTAATGATAACTGTTTTCATAACAGGTATTGTGGCTAATAGGAAACATGGCATGGACAAGTTGAAGGCCTGACCTCCATCGTCAAGTAGTGTTATCTTGGCCGCCTCACAGAATAGACCAAGAATTTCATAGAGCACTTTTCAAACGGTCGCTACAAAACAAACGCCTAAGGTGGGTATCTGAAGCAGGGCAATAAAAAAGCCCCTGCCTTAGGAGGAGGGGGTTAAGTAGAGCAGGGGCTTAAGTAATAGTCTATATTCAATAGACTATCCTATCCTCCCTCCTTCAAAACCTAATCATCAAAAACTATAGTTAGGTGCCACCGTTGATACCAAATGTAACGTTTTCAGGGCCGTTTTACTCAGAATGGACGTGGGGAGGCCTTCTCGTAAGTCTCTGCCCCCTAAACTGTCGTTTCTTGTGAAAGCAAAGCGGGGCCTATACCGAATCGAGCAGTATAGGCCCCGAATTGATGCAAATCTACCATATCAATCCCGCCTCTCATCGAGAGGTCGGGGCAATTTTAATTGGCTTGTGGCTCTGGAGCCGACGCATACAGCCCAATGTCATCAACGTACAATGTGCCACTGGCACCGTTGCCATCAATCCCAATAGCCATCTTCGTGATATTCTGAAGGCCCGCGCCGAGTGATGCAAGGTCGATACCCCACTGCGTCCATTCTGCTTTTGCTATGTCACCGGCATCACCGCCATAGACCACCTTGGAGCCGTCGACCTTCGCATACAACTGACCGGTGTTCCCTTCAGCGCCATGGAAATACAGCACCAATGTCGCAGCGCCGGCTTGCGTCCAATTCTGCCCAACAGCAAAAGTGCGTTCGGCCTCTGAATATGCTGCGCCAGCGGTGTTGCCGTAAGACATCGGCATCGACTGCTTGCCGCCGTGAACGATGGTTTGCTCGGCGAAAGGAGCAATCTCATAACCAACGAGAGAGCCGTTTGTCGGGATGCCGTATCCGTCTGCCCACGTCAAAAATATCCTGTTGCTCTCGGGGTCTTCAGGATTAAGGTCATTGTAGGCCTCAAAATCGTCGACGACAATGAACTCGCTTGTCGTAAAGTTCCAGATATCGCCA
>CAYGBH010000610.1:0-1898 GCA_964348055.1 uncultured Pirellulales bacterium | reverse complement strand
GTCGCAGTTCCTGTAAATACGTCGGAGTTCAACTGGGCGTATTTTACCTGGCGATAATGTTCTGCCAGGGCTTTACTTGGCAAGGCCTTTGCCTTTCGTTTGCCGCTTTCATACCAACCGATATACCTCCCGTAGTGAAGAAACGCCGAACGGAGTGGCCCCTCACAGGCCAGACGGAGTGAGGCGGTTATTTGCTACGGCGGCCCCTGTTGATAAACTGTTACTTTTCGTTCTTGAAATTAGTTCGACGCTGCAATGTGTTCACGGTCACATACCAGATTCTCTACGAGGGATAGGATCGGAACACCGGCTCACATTGTGGTACCTGTTAAGAGGTCTGAGAGAACAGTACCCTGCGAGGGTCCCATATCGGTTTGACCGAAAAACAGGCACTAAGCGTAGATTAGAAAGTGGGTTTTTTCTAGGAGACTCTTATTATGGATGAGAAAGCAAAGACAGTGACGTGGGAATCTCAGGCCTATTTCATGGGATTTGACTGGGCGACTAAGCACCATGCAGTTGTCGTACTCGATCATCAAGGGCAGATTATTTTGGACTTTCAGATCAGTCACACTGCCGAAGGATGGGGGCATCTGCGTGAGCAGTTGATCCAGATAGTAGGCTCCGACTTATGGCAGGTGGCCGCTGCAATTGAGACCACTTGTGGGCCTGCCGTAGAGCAGCTCTTGGAATTGGGATGTACAGTGTATCCGCTCAATCCCAAAGCCGCCCAGCGCTACCGTGACCGCAAAGCCCCCAGTGGTACTAAAACAGACCAATTAGATGCTCTAAGTTTTGCCAGCGCTTTGCGAACCGATGGTCATAATTGGCGACAGTTGAAACCTCAGGACCCCAGGATTCAGGAACTCCGGCTTCTTTGCCGTGATGAGATTGAGCTCATTGGTCAGCGGACTGCATTCGTTAATCAATTACGTGAGGCGTTAAGGGAATACTATCCAGCCGCTCTCGAAGCGTTTGATGACTGGACCTTACTTTCCCCTTGGGAATTTATTCTACAGTTCCCAACTCCCCAGGCGCTCAAGAAAGCCGGGAAACGACGTTGGGAGAAATTTCTTCATACCCATCATCTTTGTGACTCAAGGACATACACCAAACGTCTGGATATATTCAGCAGAGCTACTGAATTCTGTGGTCCTCAGGCGGTTACCAATGCCAAGAGTATGCTGGCAGTTTCCCTGTCCAGACAATTGCAGGTGCTCAATCGACAGCTTCGTGTCTATCGGGACCACATTGAACAATTGTTCCGAGAGCATCCAAACCATGCACTCTTCGGTTCACTCCCTGGGGTTGCAGAGAAATTAGGGCCTCGGCTTTTGAGTGAGTGCGGTGATGACCATGGGCGATTCGAAGATCATGAAGCTCTGCAATGCTATGCAGGTACAGCACCTATTAGTTTCCAGTCCGGTCAAATTCATAAAGTAAAATTCCGTCGTGCTTGTAATAAGCATCTGCGCACTGCCGTGTACCAGTGGGCTGACCGAAGCCGTTTTCAGTGTGCTTGGGCTCAGATCTACTATAAACAAAAACGTCAAGAAGGCAAGAGTCATGCATCTGCCACCCGATGCCTGGGACAGCGTTGGTTAAAAATTCTATGGAAAATGTGGCAAACCAAACAACCCTATAATGAACAACTCCACACGCGTAATCAGATTAAGCATGGCTCTTGGGTACTAGCTCTTAAAGCCTAAAACTATCACAATTACTTTTAGGAAATAAATGTGGAAAATAACAAAGAAAAAACACTTGCAAACATAGAGAACTTCCGACCCACCAACCTTTAACACCTTTTCTTTTGTAAATCCATGCTTTTTTCATAACTCAATCTATCGTGATTTTAGGTGCTCAAATCAAGTGAAAAAGTAGGCAGGATTTATTAC
>CAYGBH010000609.1:0-1907 GCA_964348055.1 uncultured Pirellulales bacterium | reverse complement strand
CGCTGCCTGTATAGAGGAGCGATTTGTCTTCGAGTATTTGCTGGAGTTGGCCGTCTTCACCGAACTCGCCGTGCAGTGCGGGAAAGAACACATCGATACTGTTATCTTCCAGTATATCAAGATTGTCTGGTCGAATGTCGGCTGTTACTACGTCGAAGCCGGCTTCTTTTAACGCCTCGGCAACACACCGCCCGCTTTGAATACTTATGTCTCGTTCGGTGCCGATACCGCCCATCAGGACAGCTACTTTTAATTTACTATTTACTATTTCCAATTCACCAATTACCTAACTCCAGATTTCGATTTCAAGTTCCAGCTCGATGTCGAATTGTTCCTTGACCCTCTGCTTTATTGCATCTATCAGTCTTAAAACGTCACGGCTTTTGCATCCCTTCTGTGCGATTATGAAATTTGCGTGTTTTTCACTGACGACGGCTCCGCCGATTTGCAGCCCTTTTAGGCCGGCTCTGTCAATCAAGGCACCGGCTGAAACGCCTCTTGGGTTTTTGAATATACAGCCGGAATTTTTGCTGCTCAACGGCTGATTATTCTTTTTATAAATCCAGACCTCTTTTACCGTTCGCATGATTTGTTCCGGGTCGGCGGTGTTAAGTTTCAAGCGAGCGTTCAGAATAAATTTTGCGGTAATGTTTGTCCGGCGGTAGTCGAATACGAGTTCTGGTTTGCCCTTTTCAAAAACGCTGCCTTCGCTGCCCATCAGCATAACAGTTTCCACCGCTGCGCCGAAATCACCAAAGTTGCCGCCTGCATTCATTTTCACCGCTCCGCCGATCGAGCCCGGTATCCCTGTCAGAGTTTCGATGCCCGAAAGTCCCTTTTCCACGCAGGTCAGAACCAGCTTGCTCAATTCCGCTCCTGCCCAGGCGGTAACTTCCTGGCCCTTAAATTGTATCCGTGTGAACTGGTCTGCTTCGAACTTTATCACCGCTGCCCGCAAGCCATCGTCACTGATTAGCAGATTGGAGCCGAGGCCCATTACGTAAATCCGGATTCCGTTTTCATTGCACCGCCGGACGACTTCTTTGAGCTGTTCAATCGTTTTCGGCCTGATAAAATAATCAGCCGGCCCCCCAAGACCATACCACGTCCGCTTGGCCAGCGGATAGTCGGTTTCAACTATTTTTTCTAAGCCACTGAATGTACTCATCTGCCACCTTCCAGATATCACCGGCACCCATAGTAACTACCAGGTCGCCGGAAGTTACGTTTCTTTTTAAATAATCGCAGATGGCTTCGAAGCTATCGATAAATAGCGCCTGCGTTCGGTTGGCTCGTATTCTCTCGACCAGCATCTGTGCGTTGACTTCTTTTTTGGCCACCTGCGAATCTCGGACGAAATAAATCTCCGGTACAATTGTTACATCGGCAAGCTTAAAACTTTCTGCGAAATCATCAAGTAAAAATCGTGTTCTGCTGTATTGGTGTGGCTGAAAAACACACCAGAGGCGTCTCGGCTGATACCTCTGGCGTATCGCCGCAAGCGATGCCCTGATTTCGGTCGGGTGGTGGGCGTAGTCGTCGAGGATTACTGTTTCGCCGAATCGCCCCTTTAACATCAGCCGACGATCCATTCCAGTAAATTCGGGCAGCAGGCCAAGTATTTTGCGGCAGTCCAGCCCGGCATTGACCGCAATAGCCACGACCGCAAGGGCGTTTAGAATATTATGCGTCCCTGGGACCGAAATCCGAGTTGCTCCCAACAAATCACTGTTGTGATAGACGTCAAAGGCGTAAAGACCGTCATGTAGTGAAATGTTCTCAGCGTGGAAATTGCAATTTTCATCAAGCCCGAAGGTCTGGCAGCCCGGCGCAGCTCCCAGTTGACTGGTGATTTTTGCTACATTTGCATCCTGACCGTTGGCGATTACCACGCCGTCCGGTTTTAC
>CAYGBH010000608.1:0-1909 GCA_964348055.1 uncultured Pirellulales bacterium | reverse complement strand
GTGCGGATTTGTCTTCTTCGACGTAGCCTTTGAGGATTTTATCAAGTAAATCGTAGTCCGGCAGTGAGTCGCTGTCTTTCTGGTCGGGCTTCAGTTCGGCGCTGGGGGCCCGGGTCAGCACGTCGGCAGGTATAATTTGCCGCCCGGATATTTTGTTTATGTGTTCGGCCAGTTTATAGACCATTGTCTTGGGAACATCCTTTATCACGGCAAAGCCGCCGGCCGTATCGCCATAAAGAGTAGCATAGCCCACTGCGGTTTCACTTTTATTTCCGGTTGTCAATACCAGAGAGCCGAACTGATTACTCAGTGACATCAGGATGCCGCCGCGGATTCTGGCCTGCAAATTCTCATAAGCAATTCCTTCACTGCTCCAGCCTCGTACTTTTGTTAACGCCTCATCAAACTGCTCAAGTATCGGCTCAATCGGGATAGTCAAAAATTCGATACCCAAATTCTCTGATAGTTTCTCGGCATCGGCTTTGGTGCCGGGACTGTTGAATTTCGAGGGCATTGAAAGGCCGACGACATTCTCCGGGCCCAAGGCGGCCACGGCGATAGCAGCGGTAACCGAGGAATCCACGCCGCCGCTGAGGCCGAGTAACGTTTTCTTGAACCCATTTTTACGTGTATAATCTCTGGTGCCGAGCACAAGTGCCTGATAGACTTCGTCGAGGAGGTCGCTCGGCTGCGGAGCTACAGGCTGCGTCGGATTAACCTGCACAGCCCCATCGAGTGTGGGGATAACATCGGCAATCGTTAAATCCTCGTCGAATGCCCTGGCCTTGGCTTTTGTGTTGCCGATCGAATCGGCGAACATGCTTCGGCCGTCAAAAACCAATTCATCCTGACCGCCAACAAGGTTGCAGTACGCAACAGCGCAGTTGAATTCTTTTGCACACTGGCTGACTATTTCCTCTCTTTTCTTAATTTTGCCCACATGAAACGGCGATGCTGAGATATTCAAAATCAATTGGATTTGGCCGGCATCTTTTAGAAAATTGGCCAGCCATTCGATATTCCAGATATCGAAGCAGATGGTAATCGCAATATTCACGCCCTTTAGATTGATTATCACCGGCTCTGCGCCGGGCTGGAAATATCTCTGCTCATCGAACACGCCGTAATTCGGCAGTTGGGCCTTTCGATAAATCTTACTTATTTGGCCGCCTTGCAGCACGGCGGCGGAGTTGTAACCGGCCCCCTGATAGTTTTCGGCAAAGCCGGTTATTACGGTTTTATCCGTGCAATCGGCGGCGAGTTTATCAAGGGTAAGTGAGCAGTCTCTCAAAAAATGCTTCTTGTGCAGCAAATCTTCAGGCGGATACCCGCAGACAGCTAATTCCGGAAAAACCAGCAAATCTACCTCAGCCCGGACCGCCTCTGCGTAGATGTTGCGCATCTTTTGGGCATTGCCGGCCAAGTCACCTACTACAGCATTAAATTGTCCCAATGCTACCCGCACCAAAAGCTACCTCCAAAACTCAATATCGCATTAGGTATTTCTCTTTACGCAAGTTAATTGGGCATTCGTAACTCGCTACTCACTAATTAACCACTCACCCACTCTACCGGAGAGGGCGGGCCCGACTACGCCAACGCTTCGGCGGGTAAAATTCTTTTCCTGAGAGTAGCTTTACCAGACGATGTCTTTAAATATTTCTCAAGACTTCTCGCTATCTCCTCTGACTTAACTGCGATATAAGCTTCCAATACAACCGGAAGCCTCCACTTTGTCGAAACTCCACGTTCTCTTGCATGCTCTTCCATTCGCCTCTTCAGGTCATTAGTTGAGCCAACATAATATTTCCCGTCAGCCATTTTCAGAACGTATGTATACCACATCTTTCGACCTCTAACAACTGTGCCGTTCGTAGCGCATCAAAGAACAGCCCGCCGTTCGTAGCAC
>CAYGBH010000607.1:0-1916 GCA_964348055.1 uncultured Pirellulales bacterium | reverse complement strand
GAAGATTTTGTTGCAGCGACGCGTGTATGGGTGACCAATCCTAACGAACACCCGTTCAGAATCGAGTGGCTAAGATTTGAGCCGGACTCACCTGTTGAGGGTCTTGTCCGCACCCAGCCGCACATAGCCTTTGCGGTTCCCGATCTGGCGCAAGCCAGTAAGGGTATGGAGGTGCTCTTAGAGCCTTTCGATGTTGGATTTGCTGTCGTTGGTTTTTATAAGAACCAAGACGGTGCGGTTGTGGAATTAATGGAGTATAAAGAGAACGCCGAATGGAAACCTCAATGAGATGGCGAATCTGGTTATTACAATTGATGGCCCTGCGGCCAGCGGTAAGAGTACCGTGGCTTGGCTGTTAGCTGAGAGGCTGGGGGCGAGCTTTCTCGATACCGGTGCGATGTATCGTGCTGTCACACTAGCGGCGATGCGAGCCGGCGTGGATATGAGTAACCAAGAGAAGCTGCTTTGCGTTATGGAAACAAGCGATTTTCAATTCTCGGCCAAAGAAGGCAAAATGGTGGTCTGCATCGATGGTGTTGATGTCAGTGAGCAGTTGCGCAATCCGGAAATAACCGCCAATGCCCGGCATATCGCCTCTGCGCCGAGAGTGCGCAAAAAATTAGTAGAAATGCAGAGACAATTTGCAGCAGGCGAGGAAAAAATAGTTACCGAGGGAAGAGACCAGGGCACGGTGGCATTTGGGGACGCAGATATAAAATTTTATCTGACCGCTGAGCCAAGCGAGAGGGCCAGAAGAAGACAAGCCCAGCTGCGTGCTAAAGGCGTCAGTGAGAGCCTTGAGAGACTACAAAGAGCAATCGAAGAGAGGGACAAAAGCGACGAGAACAGAGCAGTCGGACCGTTGAAGCCGGCCGGAGATGCTATTGTTGTTGATACCACAGATTTGAGTATAGAAGAGGTTGTTGAAGAGCTTTTGAGCTGTGTGAAAGAAAAATGCTTAAAGAAAGACTGAGAGCAGGATGGTTCGGGCTTGCGCGCTGGGCATGCAGAGTATTTTGCATTTTGTTTTTTCGGATGCATGTTTACGGCAAAGAAAATATCCCTGCTAAAGGGGCTTTTATACTGGTCAGTAACCACCAGAGCTATCTTGATCCCATATTTTGCGGGATACCTTTGAAAAGACATTTGTATTTTCTTGCGCGTGATTCGCTTTTTACCAATTGGTTTTTCGGAAAGCTGATTTCTTCAGTGAATACTATACCGGTGAAGCGAGGCGAAGCGGATTTGACTGCGATGAGAAAGGTCATCGGCAAACTTAAGGAAGGTCGGGCGTTTTGTCTTTTTCCAGAAGGGACACGTACGAGCGACGGGAAAATTGCGCCCTTCAAGAGCGGCGTTGGTCTTCTGTGCAGGCGAGGAGCGGCGGCGGTTGTGCCGGCGGTGATTGACGGGGCCTTTGAATGTTGGCCGAGGCATAAAAAGATTTTCTCGCCCGGTTCGATTTCGGTCTGCTACGGCGAAGTGATAACGGCTGAACAGGTCAAGAATATGGGCGATAAGAAACTGGCCGAAGTCTTGACCAATACGCTTCGGGGGATGCAGAACGAATGCCGGCAGAAAGCG
This sequence comes from uncultured Pirellulales bacterium, assembly GCA_964348055.1. Classification (GTDB taxonomy): domain Bacteria; phylum Planctomycetota; class Phycisphaerae; order Sedimentisphaerales; family Anaerobacaceae; genus JAUXAL01. Next base: position 332 of record CAYGBH010000607.1, on the reverse strand, counting down.
GGCAAAAAGCCGTATGACTATTGACTATTTGCTATTGCTTCCGCCAAACACAGCGGATCTGCGATATTGATTCATCTGATGGTTGGCAAAGACAGCATAATCAGCAAAGTGCACATGGCTATTCGTAATTGAGGTCAGCAGGTATTTCCACAAACTTGCGGAAATTACTTCCATTAAGGTCGGCAAAGTATATTTCCCCATTATTATCGACTCCAAACATCGCCTCCGTTATTAACGGGACATCTGAAGACCTGCCAGCTATCAATGTTCCTGTTTGTCCATCATATAACTCGCGATAGGTCAGGCTTAATAAATTGCCTGATTTGGTATAG
>CAYGBH010000606.1:0-1919 GCA_964348055.1 uncultured Pirellulales bacterium | reverse complement strand
CTGCCGCCTTGAACAATTTGAGATACTTCGCTACACCTTCTTTCCTGCTCTCGAACGTCTGATACCGCGCCAGCCGGGCCTCCATATCTTCACCTGTAACCTTTTTGATGGCGACCAAAAGATTCTCGCTGTTCCTTGGCTCTTTCTCGCACGCCTTGTCCAGTATCTTCTTAACGCAGCCGATCCTGTGCTTTTCCACCAACCTCCGCGCTTCATAGGTTGCGTATGTATAGCGTGCCATTCTCAGTTGATTCTCGTATTCCAACGGTGTTTTTATACAGAAATTTAGTCCCATCCAGTAACGCAGGTTAATTTCCTTCTCCAGTTCCGTGTATTCATTCACATCACAAGCTTTGGCAAATTCTTCTGCGTTTTTGGCACCGGCATACTTTTTCAGCATCTCTATCGTTATCGCGTTGGCAAAACCGTCACTAAACCATCTCCAGTATGGGTCTTGCGGTTTCCACCGATTAAGAATAGCTGGTTCGATAAATTCGTGGAAGAATGTACCACTCCTGAGGCTCCCCAGGAAAAGCCTAAGATACTCTCCGACATCCTTTTCAAATGTTTCTTCACCATCTATCGGTATTAAAACCTCAAGTTCTCCCCCATTGGAGAAGTAATCTGTAAATGTTACCTTCGAGTCCATGGACTGCCCAACAATTCCAAAATTGTAACTGACCATATCAGTTTCTTTATCATAACTCGTGCGGGGCAGTTTGCCCCCTTTACGCAAGTAATCTTTTACTGTTTCTTTCTTGACCAGATAGAAGGTATGGTTGTCCAACAAAAGCACACTTGCTATCCCTGCCGTAGATTTAAATAGCTTTTGGAGGTCTATTTCACTCAGCCCTAATATGCTATTAATCTCTGCTATTATTTTTTCTTCATTACCCAGAATCCTATTTTGCTGGTGGATTTGATTGCGGTATTCTTTGTAGAGCTTTTCGAAGGCAGGCAATTTTTCTTCAAGGGATTTTTCGCAGTAAACAGTTGACCCTGCAATGTGCATAGAGCTTAGGTTCAGCTCTTTCCAGCCGTTCGGATCTGGTGCCGCAAATAGCTCACAAGCCGACGTAAAAATTAACACCATCCAAAAAATTTTCTGTCTTGTCATGGTTAGTTTTCTCTCACTGACGTTTCGTCCGTGATTTTCCAAATACGGCACATCAAGCATTTTGCCGGAACGCCGGCTAAACAAATTTTTTAACAAATGTGCACCGGTCCCGCGAAAAAGCAAACTTGAATTTGAAGATTTTTTATCGCACGCCGTTCTCATTGACCGCCGGCGTCTTAAGTTTGTACCGGTACAATGATTATTATGATTTTCTGAAGACTGCCACAACGTTTTCGACCTCGACAACGAACAGCCGATTATCGCCTTCGAAATCCACGGGAATTGCACCTTTAGGATTGAACAGCACTTTGTCGTATTGACGCAGCGGTATATCCTCCGAGTTACCGACCTCGGCGGAGATCGCTACGATTCGGCCGGTTATCGTGGGGATTTCTATATTGTCGGGCAGTTGAATGCCGCCTTTGGTTTGTTTTTTGTCCTCGTCTTTGCGAATAAGAACACGTTTGCCTATCGGCTCGACCGTTTCAAGCGGCTTTACTTCGATTTGCTTTTTCTTACCCATTTTGCACTGTTCTCTGCAAAGCGATTGTTTTGAATACCATAACTATTATACGCTTCAAAAAGCAGTTTTGCAACTTTTTATGTTTTGTGGGTCTTTCAAAAGGTGGGCAATTAGCCGTTCTTTTATAGTCGAGCCGACTTTTGACGTTCGCGAAAGTTGGTTTTTGATGCTCGTCCGATGGGTCACGAATATCGAAAATCGAGGTTTTTAGCTTTTGTTTCTTCCGAGGATTTGGTCGGCCTCCTCGAGTGTTTTAGGCGGCCATTGCTCGGCTGACTG
>CAYGBH010000605.1:0-1922 GCA_964348055.1 uncultured Pirellulales bacterium | reverse complement strand
CCCCCCTGCTTTCTTGCGAACGCAAGAAGGGGGGTGTCGCAGGCACAGGTGCGAAGCAAAACGGCGGGGCAAAATAGCACCCGCCGCGAATCTAAACACTGTCGTATCTTACAAGACCCAATGCAACCGCTATCCTGTCAGTCATCGAGGTTCTGATTGCTCATAAAGCAACTAAACGACTTCCCAGTCTCGCAGCCACTCGTATTCCTGGGGCAGATTAGCCCACTGCTGCTCGGTAATATCCGTCAGCCATTCCTTGTCGGCCGCCGTCATACCAAGCGGACGCGTGTACGAAGCACGGGCGGCGTTCTCAACTTCGTAAACCGTTGACAAGCCCGGCACCGCGGCCGTAATCGCCTCGTTCGCAAGGATGCACTGGAGCGTCAGCCGGGCCAGGTCATTCTCCGTCTTGCTGCCCACTCCCATTACGGGGAACTTGAGTTGGCCGTAGCTCTTGAAGAGACTGCCGCCGAAGTAGGGCTTAATCGTCACGACACCAACATCCCGCTTGAGAACAACCTCGAATATACTCTGTGTCTGGTCGGACCGGTGGCCCGCATCGACCTCTTCAACATTAGCAGCTACCGGAGACCGGCCTTTAACCTTGGTATGTGCGCTGCAGGGAAAAATTATCATCTCGAATTCAGGGTATTTGTTCAAAACGTGCTCGAACCAGGGACGGCAATGCGAGGACATGCCGAGATGTCGGACCTTCCCGGCCTTGTGCAGCCTCTCGAAAGTCTCTATCAGGGCTTCAACTTCAGGATCGGTGTTGAGCTCATTGGTATTGAGACGTCCCGCCATCTTGGCCTGGGGCCGCCAGATGTCGAGATAATCAGTCTTGAGCAGGCGCAGGCATTCTTCAACGTTATGTGTCTGGTCCTTAACGTTACATCGAGCAGACCCGCGCGGACCGAGGTTGTGGATATCGGCTCCGACGTACATCTTGTCGCGCCGCCTCTTCAGGGCCGCCCCATAACACAGACATTCAGCAGCCGTGGTAATGTCCAGGTAGTTGATGCCGACGTCGATGCAGGCGCTGACGACGTCGGTGCGGTTCCTGGCAACATCGTCGGGCACCTCCTCGTTGGCGAAATGATCCCAGTACCGGCCGGCGTTACGATTCTTCCAGTGGCCGCCCAGGCTGACCTCTGAAACCATCAGATTTGTTTTGCCCAGCCGGCGGTAGGTCATCTTGGGGTGGAAATTGAGAATCCTCGATGTGTGTACCGGCTTGGCAGCGCGCGCCTTATTGGCTAATGCACCGGCAATCGTCCCCGCGGCGACCAGAGAAGTGTTACGCATGAAGTCTCTTCTTGAAAGCTTATCGTTCTTCATAGGTTCTCTCCTTTTCAATTCGAGTCGGCTTTAACACTGTTGTCCGTACTAAACAGGAATTTGTCAAACAGCCAACTCTAAACTTTTACAATCAAAATCTGGTACTCAATATGATGACAGAATCGCCGAAAAATGTCAACACTATTTTCATTCTTTCTTACCGGCGTTTCAGAATTCTGCGTGAATGTTCTTGTCAATTAGAAGTGAGTGTGCATTATATAGTTATAACTATCTTTCGCCACTTTCAAAAACTAAAAGGAGCAGCGCCGGTCTCAATCAGCGGGGGTTTTGCCGACCCGGGTTTCATTCGTACCGTCAAAAGTCTAATGTGAACTCTTCGGAGCGAGGATGGACTCGTCCACCAGCCCAGACTTGATACGCCAAGGTGTTGATTCCTTCGGTTAGATTAACTGGATATGTGTAATACACCGGATATTTGAGATAATCAGCTCCTGTAATATCAATTAGACGTACTTCATCGATCCATATTCCACCTTGCGAATAATGGCCACCAGTTAGATACTCAAACCGAATCAGGATATCCTGCTGAGAAAACGCCTCAAGCGGAACCTGTATTTCCGTCC
>CAYGBH010000604.1:0-1934 GCA_964348055.1 uncultured Pirellulales bacterium | reverse complement strand
TCAATTCCAGTGGGATCCGGAGTTGCCTGACGATACATTTACACCCAAAATCCCCAATGGTTTCACCCTGGTGGAGGTAAATGAGCCCTAAGCATTCTCTGATAAAATAAAAGGTAGTTTACAATCGCCAGGCCTTGGCGAAAGCGCGGAAGCTGCGGTCGTAAGCTTTCTCGGCGTCGGCGGGGAAACAGCAGCCGGGAAGCTGCTGGCTTGACAGGTGATAACTTATACACTCACAGCACATTCCCTTTCTCTCACAGCCGGGATATGTACAGCCGCAATCTTTTAGATTTTGCTCTTTCTGACATTCCATATTCAGGTGTCTCCTTTCGAAAATGCGACTATCTGTTTAACTGGCGGGGGAATATTATAGACCAAATCAGGAGAAATGCAACTCGATAATGTCTTTATCGTTTAGGACATGGTTTCTCTGGGCGTTTTGGCCGTCGTAGACGCCGGTGCCCCAGATTCTTGCGAATCTAAGTTTCTCGGCTAATTGACGGTGGACGGCGGTGGCCAGGTCCATGACGGTCGAGCCGGCCGGCAGTGTGAACGGCTCGGTCATATCAGCGGGTTTGCCCGGCGGTTTGGCGTATATACGTATTATATCCAACAATCTAAAGAACATGGCGGGCAGGCCCTCAAGGCTGGCACCGGTCTCGGCTGAGATCTCGACAAAATCAAAGCGGTGTTTACACAATTCTTTCAGGGTTCCAAGAGTGCCGGGTTTGGCGATGTCGGATTTTGTGCAGATGCAAAACGCTTTCTTAGCAAGAACATTACCCTGGCCGTCAACGGCCGGAGTATCGCTGTCGATGAGCAGATTTCTTGATTCGAGAAAATTCAGACAGATGCCTAACTGCTCCTGCATGTCGGCAGAAAGGTCAATTACGATAGAAATCAGGTCGCAGTTGCGGTATGTTCCGACTTGGCCTGGGGCGAGATAGTCGGCAGTAATCGGCGGCATATCCACCAATTGAATCTGGATATCTTCGAATTTTACCATTCCCGGCACAGGCGCGGTGGTTGCGAACGGGAAATCGGCGACGTTGACTTTCGCGTTGGTCAGGGCGGCAACGATGGAGCTTTTGCCGGAATTTGGCGTGCCTAAAAGAACAATTTGTCCTGCACCGCTTCGCGGAACATGGAAGACGTCAATATGTTTGGCCCGCTCTTTTTTTGTGGTGGTATCTTTTAGTTTGCTCAGTTTCCTGCGCAAATCGGCCTTAAGGTGGTCCGTGCCCTTATGTTTGGGCATCACGGCCAGCATGCGTTCGAGCGCCAGGACTTTTTCGTCCGTGCTTGTCGCCTCACGAAACCACTTCTCAGCCTTAAAATATTCTGGTGTTAGATTAGCAGGCATAGGCCAAAAACTCTAAATCCTAATTCCTAAACCCGAAACAAATTAGAAATTTAAATGCTCAAATTCTCAAAACAGACTGTTTCGTTCATTTGTATTTTGGTCATTTGAATTTGTTTCGAATTTCGGATTTCGTGCTTCGAATTTCACCTACACTTTTCTACGATAAATCCGTGGTTTTTATTCAATTACTTTTTCTGCGACGAGGTCTCCGACCTCGGCTGTTGAATAACCCATTCGGCCGGCCTGTAGCGATTTTATCTTGTTGGCGGTTACGAACATCACGGCCTTTTCGGTGGCCTCTGCTGCTTTCTCTTCGCCGAGCGTGCTGAGCATCATTTGCACGGCACAGATAGCCGCCAGCGGGTTAATTACACCTTTGCCGGTGTATTTTGGTGCGCTTCCGCCGATAGGCTCGAACATACTGACTCCTTCGGGGTTGATATTTCCGCCGGCCGCGATACCCATACCGCCCTGTACTATTGCACCGAGGTCGGTGATGATGTCGCCGAACATATTACCGGTTACGATAACATCGAACCATTCGGGGTTCTTGACCATCCACATGCAGGTA
>CAYGBH010000603.1:0-1934 GCA_964348055.1 uncultured Pirellulales bacterium | reverse complement strand
TTCTCAGTGTTCACTGCAGACCCGAGATTCTCCGGCGAATCCCAATCTGCGTCTACCGAATCCCATCTTAATCTCCACAGGTCCATACTACCATAACCTCCTGACCGGTCAGATTGAATATAGATCTCCAGCCCATCGTACGAGAAACAATCGATACACTCGTGCGCGGGGTCGATGACCGGGATGATCTCTTTGAGGTTGACCGGATCGCCGAAGATGAAATCCGCATACAAGGGCGGTGTAGCAACCTGCAAATCCGAAGACGAACCGCCGTTGAGAATAGCCGACCAGCGCCTCATATCAGCATTAGCCTTTTCCCGGTCGTGCAGATAATCGTAATACCGCGCGCGGTCGTAGTAGGCGAAGGCATCCTGTGGGTCAACCTGTATTCTTCGAGTATAAAGCCGCAGCATTTGGTGCCAGTGCTCATCCAGCGTTTGCGCTGGGCCAAGGGCCTCAATAGTTGAAATTTCAGGATCAAGCTCGGCGACCCACAGTTCAAGTAACGGTGGACGTAGACTGAAGACGAGTTTCGTACCATCCGGAGCCCATGAAGCATCCATGATCTGACTGTCTAGAACCTTAACGGGTCCGTTACTGTCGAAGTGGTAAATCCACAATCCGGTCTTATCCCCCACACTGCTGTCAGGGCCCATGCACAGTTCATTGCCCGTCGGGGACCAAGCAACCCCGCCCCATCTTGTATGGAAATGTAACGGCCACTCCGCAATGGTTTCCTGTGTCGCCAGTTCTATGACTTTAATCAAAGGACCCACATGTGCAACATGCTGATTGTCCGGTGAGACCGACGAGAATGACCTAGAGCTGGAGACAGAGAATGTCATGATCCGTTTCGGCTTGGCATCCAGGCCCACGATGGAAATCGAATAAAGTGCCTTCTCCTGAAGTGAGTGATAATAGACACATGTTGAATCCTGGCTCCAGGAAGGCCAGCTGCCGCGGGCCAGACGCCGAGGCTCGGTTCCGTCGGCGTTCATGACCCAGACCTCATCACCTGTGTGCCCACGACGTTGATGCTTGCGTTCGGCGGCGATGAATTCTGAGATGCTCAACAACCGGCTATCTCGGACAAAAGCAATGTATTGTCCATTGGGTGACCACTTTGGGGCCGCACCGGGGACGATCAGCAACTCGGTTTCCTTTATAGCGGGATCGAAGATCGCCACGCCACTATAGCCACTGACTCCCATGCTGAAGGCTAGTTTCTTGCCATCCGGTGACCAGTTGGCCATAAATCCATCTGTGGTCACACGTTGGGCTTTAGCCGAGAGGGCATAATAAGTCTCTTCGGCCTCAACCATAGGCAGGAAGGCCGCGCCTATAGGCTCTCGGTCCGGCGGATGCCAGAACCGTCCGGCCGCCAGGTTGTCGAAGACGTATTTCCCACACCAATCATGGAATTGGCGCCGAGCTTCATAGTCAAAAGCAATGGTTTCCCTGAAAAAAGTATCTGCCCTGTCGTAATCGCCAAGTGCCGTCAGAGCACAAAAGATATGGTACTGGAAGATACTCCTATCAGACCACAGGTTAAGACATTCCTGAGCATCCACTACGACACGTTCATAATCGCCCATCCTTAGAAGTGTCTCACAGCGTTGAGTGGACAAATCGATGTGCTCCTCACTGTCTTTGGCCGTAAGTGCGATCGCGCTATCATAGTACGTAATCGCCTCTTCATAGCGACCCAATTCCCGCCACGCAATCGCATGCAGAGAGTATCCCAATGGATCTTGAGGCCGCAAAATGGTCATTCCAAGTGCATCTTCCTTCATCTTCTCATATTTTCTGGAGGCATAATATGTGAAGGCCCGTAGCCTGCGAGACTCATAGTGGCCGGGATCAAGCTGCAAGGCCTTATTGAGGGAGGCAAGCTGCTCTTTGACTGTGACGGCTGTCATGGCACGCAGGAAATA
>CAYGBH010000602.1:0-1935 GCA_964348055.1 uncultured Pirellulales bacterium | reverse complement strand
CCGGAGGTATATCGGACAGCAACGGATAGCCAGTGGCCTGCTCCCCGAAAACTGATCCAGTCTTCATGAGAGGATAACCGACAATACAGGTATATTTTTGAAAGGGTTATCTCATGAAGAAGAAACACACTGGGCCCCAAATTGTGGCCAAGCTCAGGCAGGCTGATGTGCTCATTGGTCAGGGAAAGAGTGTCCCTGAAGTCTGCAAGGAGATCAACGTCAGCGAGCACACGTATTACCGTTGGCGGCGGAAATACGGCGGCATGAGCCCGGATATGATCAAGCAGTTGAGGGCTTTGCAGAAGGAAAACGCCCGCCTTCGGAAGGTGGTGGCTGATCAGGCACTCGATAATGCTATTCTGAAGGAGGCAGCCCGGGGAAACTTCTGATCCCAGCCAGACGAAGAAGGGTTGTAAACGATGTCTGTCGTCAGCTGGGTGTCTCCCAACGCAAAGCATGTAAGGTATTAGGCCAGGGCCGTAGTACACAAAGATACACGCCCAAGCAACCTGATAAGGACCGGCCATTGGTCAGAGATATACTGGAACTGCATGTAAAGCATCCGAGGTATGGCTACCGTCGGATCACCATCAAGCTCTGTGAAAACGGCTGGTTTGTCAATTTCAAGCGGGTCTATCGACTCTGGTGCCGGGAAGGCCTGAAAGTGCGTAAAAAGCAGCGTAAGAGGCGTTATACGGGCGGCAGCGAGAATGCCTGCCACCGGAAAAGGCCGCAGTATTACAACCATATCTGGTCGTATGATTTCCTTTCAGAGAGGTTAGAGAATGGGCGACTTGTGAAACTTCTTGTCGTGCTTGATGAGTTCACCCGAGAATGCCTAGCGATTGATGTGGGCAAAAGCATTCGAGGCAAGGAAGTGGTGGAAGTGTTGCGTTATTTGTTTGCCGTCCGCGGTGCTCCGGACTTTATTCGTAGCGATAATGGACCGGAGTTCGCTTGCCGGGCTCTGAAGAGATGGCTTAGGCATGCCGGGGTAAATACGTTGTTTGTTGCTCCTGGAAGCCCATGGGAGAACGGATACGTTGAGTCATTCAATGAGAAATTACGTGATGAGTTGCTTAATCGGGAGCTGTTTCTGCATATCGATGAGCTCAGATATGTTGTGGATCGATGGCGAATGGATTATAATCACTATCGGCCGCATAGTTCGCTTGAGTACATGAGTCCGGCAGCGTTCGCGGCGAGTTGTCTTGGGCCTGACTCCGCTACGCTCCGTCAGTCCCAAGACAAGGACAAAGAGTCTAATCCTCTCATAGAGGCTGGTACATAAAATGGGGGCAGGTCACAATTACGATTGCCACCAACAAAAAACGAATCCTCGAATAAGACTTGCTTACCATCTTACTTACTCCTTTCTTGTCAATAATTCAAAAAATATTGATTCTATCAAAGCATCGCGCGTCAGTATAACGAACTTCGCTATGTAGTCAAAGGATTATGGCAGGTTATTAACCGTTACTTATACCGTCATACACAAGCAGTGCGCCTTGAGTCAGGCATCGAACATAGAGCAGGAAACACTGAATCAATGGGTAAAAAAGAACAGTAAGCGTTCACGGGTATTTTGAACGCATTGGGCAACGCATCCAATGTTGAAATACCCAAGTTTCTCTTTATTGTATACTATAGCACAAGCTGTCAGTAAAGTCAAATTATTTTTCACGCGATCGGCCCCGTTTGCCCGATAATAACCATTATAAATATCTTAAGGGTAAAAATTGACATCTAAACGAGAACAATGTTATGAGCGACGCATTGCTGAACTTGAAACACAACTGAAAGAACGTGATCAACGAATCGCTACATTGGAAAAGCAAGTTGCTGAGCTTCTTAAAACCAACGCCGAACTTACCGAACAGGTAACAAGACTTAACGACAAGGTAGCCAAACTTTCCAAGAATTTTTCGAGCTCTT
>CAYGBH010000601.1:0-1941 GCA_964348055.1 uncultured Pirellulales bacterium | reverse complement strand
AACAACCTGACGACCGTTGAGCAGGTAACGAATTACTGCAAGGCCGGCGGCGGTTGCGGCGGATGCGCCGGCGAAATCGAAAAGATAATAGAAAAGATACATGGTGATAAAGTAAAAGAAGTACCTGCGCCGGTGCCCCGATGGGCCGGCAAACTTACTAATATTGCCAAGATTCAGTTAATCCAGCAGACAATCAACGAGCAAATCAGGCCGGCCCTGCGGCCTCACGGAGGAAATATTGAGCTGATAGACGTTGAAGGAAATAAAGTTATCGTCGCATTCAGGGGCATGTGTGCCCAATGCCGGCTGGCCGAGTTTACAATGAAAGATGTCGTCGAAGCAAAACTAAGAGAATTCGTCTCGGAAGAACTTTTCGTCGAGGAAGACAAAGAGTCTGCCCAGCAGCCACACAATCATAGAGGATAGGTAATGAGAACCGTATATTTTGACAACAATGCCACGACGAAAGTCGCTGACGAAGTGGCCGAAGAGATGGGGCCGTTATTCTGTGAGCTTTACGGCAATCCTTCGAGCATGCACACGTTCGGCGGACAAATCAGCCGCAGAATCCGTCAGGCCCGTGAGCAGGTCGCCGGCTTGCTGGGCTGTGAGCCGAGTGAGATTATATTTACAAGCGGCGGTACTGAGAGTGACAACGCCGCTATCAAGGGCACGTTGGCCGCGGCGCCGAATAAACGTAAAATCATAACTTCCAGAGTCGAGCATCCGGCCGTGCTGACGGTTTGCAGGGAGCTGGAAAATCACGGCTATATGGTTGTCGAGCTGCCGGTGGATAAACAAGGTCGCCTTGACCTGCGCCAGTTGGAAGAACAGCTCGACGAAGACACCGCACTGGTTACCATAATGTACGCAAACAATGAGACCGGCGTGACGTTCCCGATAGATGAAATCGCCGAATTAGTTACCGGCAGGAACGTTGTATTTCACACCGATGCAGTACAGGTGATTGGCAAGATACCGCTAAACCTCTCGAAGAGCAATATCGATTTGCTTAGCCTCTCAGGCCATAAGCTGCACGCCCCCAAAGGCGTCGGCGTGCTGTACGTCCGCAAGGGGACACGCCTCTCGCCGTTTATGTTAGGTGGACATCAGGAAGCCGGACGAAGGGCCGGCACGGAAAATGTGCCGGGAATCGTCGGCCTGGGTAAAGCATGCGAATTGGCGGCAAAAAATATCGAGCAGGAGAACAGCAGGGTCAAGTACCTGCGTGATAAACTTGAAAATGCAATACTGGAGAAGTGTCCGGATTCACGGCTTAACGGCGACAAGGAAAATCGCCTGCCCAATACGACTAATATCAGCTTCGAGTATATCGAGGGCGAAGCGATTCTGCTCATGCTCGACAAATACGGCATCTGTGCCAGCAGCGGCTCAGCCTGCACATCCGGCTCACTGGAGCCTTCTCACGTATTGCGGGCGATGGGTGTGCCGTTCACCGCCGCCCACGGCTCAATTCGATTCAGCCTAAGCAGGTACAACACCGAGGAAGAAGTGGACTACACAATCGAAAAAATGCCGGGCATCATCAACCGCCTCCGCGAATTATCACCCTTCGTTGCAAAATGAAAGGAGGTTTGCCTAAATGCTAAAAGAAAAAGACATTAAGTATCTCAAGGCCACACAAGGAAAAAGCACACAGGTATCTATTTGGATTTTGGCATTGGTGCTTATTATGGTTTCCGCTTGTGTAATAGCAAATTTCTTTTCGGCTAACAGATTTGCACAAAAGGCAGGCCTCGGTCTGATGGATTTATTAAAGATTGATTATAGTACAATGTACTCCGGCTGGGCTCTCAGAGCTCTCGAGAGATTCTGTCTTGCTTGTTCTCAGATATTGATTGTGATCTTTTTGGCATCTATACTTTGGTCTATCGTTGTAACTAAAAGAAGAAACAGCCGAATCCTCAAATTCATAGAAGA
>CAYGBH010000600.1:0-1944 GCA_964348055.1 uncultured Pirellulales bacterium | reverse complement strand
GCATTCGAAGGAAGTGGAGTCAAGCACGGCATGAGAGCCGGAGCCGGGGCTATTGAAAAACTGGCTATTCTTGACGATGGTTCTATCGAGCTTAAGACAATCGGCAATACCCATCCGGTCGGCATTTGCGGCTCAGGCCTTTTGGACACCCTTGCCGAACTATTTACAAACGGCATCATAGATAGAACGGGACGATTCAAAACTAATGGCCAGCCAAGATTAACGGAAGGTGACGAGGGCCGGCAGTTTCAATTAGTCCCGGCAGGTAACAATCACCAGGAAATACTAATCACCCAGGCAGACATTGACAATTTGGTTCGTTCAAAAGCAGGGGTCTTTGCCGCCATCAGGGTGCTTATGGAGTCGACCCAGACAAAGCCCGAAGACCTGGATGCGATTTATCTGGCCGGCGGCTTCGGAAACTTCCTGAACGTTGGGCAGGCCGTTACTGTGGGAATGCTGCCCGATGTGCCGTTAGAGAAGATTCAATTTGTGGGAAACACATCAATCGCAGGGGCAAAGACGGTTCTGCTGAGCCGAAAAGCCCTGGAGGCAGCCGAGAAAATCGCCAAAAGTATGACATATTTTGATTTGATGAGCCATACGGGCTACATGGATGAATTTACGAGAGCTAATTTCCTGCCGCACACGGATTTATCGCTGTTCCCTTCGGTGACCAAAGGCGTGAAACACGAAGCGCAAAGCGAAACGAAATAAGAGATATCAGACATGGCAACAACCATTGCTGTAAGTGGAAAAGGCGGTTCGGGCAAGACGACTTTGGCCGCCATGATTATCAGGTCTTTGCTGACCCGCGCCGACAGCAGGGCCTTACTCGCGGTGGATGCTGACCCCAACTCCTGCCTAGCCTTGACCTTGGGAGTTCAATCAGCCGGCACCATTGCGGAAATTCGCGAGCAAGCCCGCGCACAACCACCCAGTAATGCCGGTATCGACCGGCTGCGGTCCGTCGAGTACGGCATCCAGCAGGCAATTACCGAAGCCGCTGGGTTCGATTTGCTTACTATGGGTCGGCCGGAAGGCCCGGACTGCTATTGTGCCGTGAATAATATGCTGCGAAACTTTCTGGATGACCTGAGCTCGCAGTACCAGTTTGTGATTATGGACAATGAAGCGGGAATGGAACACCTGTCCCGGCGAACCACCAATAATGTCGATTTGCTGTGTATCGTGGCAGAACCGACTTCTCTCGGTGCCCTTACCGCTCGAAGAATTTGCGAGCTTGCCAGGCAACTACCAATAGCTGTAGAACAAATCGGTATTATATGGAATAAAGCAGCCGATAGCGAAAAACTAAAAGCTATAGAAACCTTTGGGTACGTACCTTATGACAAGGCCGTGGCCGACGCCTCGATGGAGGGTAAGACAATCTTCGAGCTTGCTGAGGATAGCCCGGCTTTTTTGGCAGTATGTAGCATACTCGAACACAAATTAAACCTTAAAAACCTTAAAAGCGCCAAGAGTGAAGCGTGAAGGAAACCCGCTCCGGCGGAGCGAGATACCAGATACGAAATACGAAAAGATTGGAGGATTTAAGATGCAAGTTCCTAAAGTTGCAGAAAGATTTACCGGTTCGGTAAACCGCCTTACACTTGGGGCGACCAAAGAAAACGGCGGCACCCGAAGCACCACGGTAACCGTGGGCGGAGCACGTAATGTCGTCTATGGCGGCTCTCCGGCCGACGCCGGTGAGAAGCCGGTTGTTGCTATGGACGTCCTCGACAGCAAGCCGGAAGATTGGTCTGACGTACTGGTCGAACCTTATAAAGATGTGCTCGACAGCCCCGGCGACTGGGCCAAAAAGTGCGTCGAAGAGTTCGGGGCTGAGTTAATCTGCGTTAAATTCGACGGCATTCACCCCGACAAGAATGATTTAGACGCCGCTCACGCCGTCAAGGTTACCGAGGAAGTGTTAAAAGCAGT
>CAYGBH010000599.1:0-1995 GCA_964348055.1 uncultured Pirellulales bacterium | reverse complement strand
AAGGGGCGAACATTTCCACTGCCCGGTGTCGTGGGAACTTGTGGTCATTCAGCAAACGGAAAAGCGGCAGAGGCGTACCAATCCTTTGCACAGGGACTGGCACGACAGGGCTATGTGGTGTTGCTTTATGACCCTATCGGACAGGGTGAACGCTTACAGTACCCGGGAGAGGATTTGAAATCGAGGATTCGCCCCGGTGTCCGTGAGCATCTTTTAGCCGGTAATCAGCAATTCTTAGTTGGTGAGTTTTTTGGTTCCTGGCGGAGTTGGGATGGCATACGCGCACTGGACTATTTGCTAACGCATAAAGAAGTTGATCCAAAGCATATCGGTGTCACCGGGAACTCGGGTGGAGGCACAATGACGACCTGGTTGTGCGGCGTAGAAAGCCGCTGGACAATGGCTGCTCCAAGTTGTTTTGTGACGACGTTCCGCCGTAATCTGGAAAACGAGCTTCCCGCCGATACCGAGCAGTGTCCACCGCAGGCGTTGGCCCTTGGGCTGGATCATTGTGATTTCCTTGCTGCACTGGCACCGAAGCCAATTATTATTCTCGCAAAGGAGAAAGATTACTTTGATGCACGCGGCGCCGAAGAGGCCTACCGCCGGCTCAGTCATTTGTATAATCTGTTGGGGGTCAAAAAGAACAGCGGACTCTTTATTGGTCCAGGATACCATGGTTACTCCCAGGAAAACCGTGAGGCTATGTATCGCTGGTTCAATCATATCACGGGCGTATCTGATGAACAAAGTGAACCGGAACTGGTCATTGAGAAAGATGAAACGCTTTGGTGCGCGCCGCGTGGGCAGGTCTGTGAGTTGAATTCACGGCCGGTGTATTCGTTTACAAAGGCCAAGTCGCAGGCGCTGGCCAAGAGACGGCGCAGTAATCTCTCTACGCCGGAGCTCAAACGGCGTATCGTGAGGGTGCTGCGAATCAGAGGACTGGACGGGCTACGGGCTAATAAGGGGATTCCCGAGTTTCGCATCCTCCGTAATTGGCGTTCACGCCGATACCCTATGCGGTATTGGACTACCTATACTATCGAGACAGAGCCCGGCATTTTTGCCGTCGTGTACCGTCTTTCCGATGAGCGGCTGATTTCGCGACCACCCAAGGGGAAGAGACGGGCTGTATTGTACGTCTCGCATCATTCCAGCGACGCCGAACTACGCGCCGAGCCGCTTATTAGAGAGCTGCTTGAAGCTGAACCCAACTCGACTTTCTACACATGCGATGTGCGGGGCATCGGAGAATCACAACCGAACACGTGCAACCAGAATTCGTTCCTCGATCCATACGGCAGCGACTACTTCTATGCGATTCATTCCATAATGTTAGACAGGCCGTATGTAGGGCAGAGGACTTATGATTTGCTCCGGGTGCTCCACTGGCTCGGAAGCCACGGTCACGATGAAGTTCACTTAGTAGCTAAAGGATGGGGCGCACTGCCGGTCACATTCGCCGCCGTTTTGTCAGACCAAGTCAAACAAGTTACACTGAAAAACGCCCTGACTTCGTACTCCGACATCGCCGAGTCAGAAACTTATGCATGGCCGCTTTCGGCACTTGTGCCGGGCATACTGAAGTCATTTGATCTGCCCGATTGCTACAGGGCTCTGCGAAATAAGAAGTTAAGGCAAATTGACCCTTGGGGGGCAGATGGTGCAAAAGCAGCCCAATAAAGGGCCGCTAATGCCCATATAGAAGTTCATGCTCATGCGAAGGCTTTATCGACAGCCATGGAGCGACCAAGCCTGCTCCGGTGTAGTTTGTCGCTTCGGCGAAGTACTTCATTGTTCAGCTATCATTTCTGAAGGCATGTTTTTTTGCCAAGTGTAAACCAGGTTCTGTCCATGCTTTTTACTAGCTCTCTATCCGCTTTCTCACTCCGTTTTTCTTGGCAACACACTTGAGCGTGGTTTATCCTGCGTCGATACGTCCACCCATCGAGCCATTTTCTGGTTGACCATCGTTATTCCATTGACCGCTTC
>CAYGBH010000598.1:0-2003 GCA_964348055.1 uncultured Pirellulales bacterium | reverse complement strand
CCCATGAATGCCGGCCCTTCGGGAACTATACCCTTAGGGTCGCGAGCGCCGACATCGAAGATATAGACGCCGCTGATACCCTTAGCTTTCATCTCCTCCAGCTCATAGGTAAGTCGCTGCTTATTGGTGAGCCCATTAACCCATACCCAATAGACCGCGGGGCGGGCGGACAATGGTGGGCTCGCAAAACCACCTGTGCCTGCGCCACCTGTGGCGAGGCAAACACAGGTGCAGGCATCCGACAAACTGGGTCGGTGAACGCTGACAATCTCCGGAGAAACTGCACACGTTGCTTCCTTGGTTTCAGCCTTGTCCGTTACCGATAAGAGTAACGTGATGACAATCACTGACGAAATTAATACCGTTTTACCGGACATAAGAAGGTTGCACATTTAACAAAAACTAAAGATATTATAACCAACAAAGAACGATTTCTCTACCCCTGGCTCTTAGTTCGCCCCGCCCAGCGCTGGGCGGGGCCCGAAGAACTGATCAGTAAAATCTACAATACGATTCTAATGAATTTCCAGTTATGATGACAAGGACACTTGAGCTGTTCGAGACATAAACTACGAGCGCTTTGTAAACTCTGCCCCAAGCGTAAAACGGACTGGTGTGCATAACAGAGTATTGGCGATGGCAAATTATGCGATACTCGACACAAGCTGCAACCTCCGTGTCAGGCCCTCCAGGGACGCTGCCTGCTCACTTTGCCTGACAATATGTCTTTGGCAATGATCACATTTTCTCTAATCTGGAAATCGAACATGCCTGCACAGACAAAGTCAGCCCCATTCTCAAAAGCATACCTAAAGCCTTCTCGAGGATGGATAGCACCGGCGGCCAAAACCTTGAAAGCAATCCAGGGCTTGTCTACCTTCTTCATAAATTCGACGGTTTTCTCCGGGGTAATTGACCAAATGTTATCGTGATCATAGGCACTGCCGCTATCGACATTAAACTCTATTCTATCTTCTTTCGGCGTAGCGGACCAATAGTTCCCGTGATGTAAAGTCTTCATGTAAAAATCAACATTTATCCCCGCCTTTTCCACCGCAACAGGCACTTGGACCGAATGCCCTCCGATCCCGGCAATTAATCCGTTTTCCTTGATGAACTCGACAGCCTTACCAAGTAAATCGGTACGTCCATTTCTGACAAAATTGTCTCCAATGCCGCCTTGCACGTAAGCTCCAACTGCTCCATTATCAATGGCCTTTTTTATATTGCTTGTCAGGTCATTTGATTGTGGATGGACTTGTGCAATCCATTGCAGCTGACCACCTCTTTCCCGCCAGTACTTATTGAGGTATGCCGACGAGGCTGTTATGATGGCGTTTATCCCATTTTCCTCTGCCATTTGAAGAGTCTCCATGATTCTTTCTTGAGTACTGTAGGCCCTGAATAACTCACGGAGATACTTCAAATCCCTGCTATGCGACCAACCGCTAAACTGATTACCACCAATAATCAACCTGCTAATTTGAACGTTGCCAATCCTACCTATCGGCAAACCTCTACCAGAATCCTCCTGGACCGGTGAGGTTGTTCTTTTTGCTGTCGCTGCCAACAAGGCTTTCCCACGAAAACTACAAGCAGATGTAACAACTGCTGAGTTAATAAGAGATTTCTTGCAGAACCCGCGGCGGTTTAGACGTCTTGACATTCTTGTAATCCCTTCGAATAACGCAATTTATTCGTCGAATTCCACATGAAAAGATAGTGCAGCTATGCTGGGTTTCGTTCGGTTAGAATACCAAATTTACTTGAAAAGTGCAAATAAAGATGGAGTTTTTCAAGGGCGCAACCTGCGACGTTCTTTCCGTAAGGAACATGGCATCCATGTCACCGGACACAAACTCTGAGTTGCTCTCTCGAGTTATCCGTTTCAACCTTCACACTTCCCCGAATGATTGGAACTCGGGATGCAGGACGATGCTGCCCACGTACTCGTTGTGGAGCGCGCGAGCCTCGCGGAGCGTTTCGGCGTATCCCGGGTCGCC
>CAYGBH010000597.1:1805-2017 GCA_964348055.1 uncultured Pirellulales bacterium | reverse complement strand
CGCCTTCTATGATAGTGAAGCAGTCTCAAAATACAATTTGTAATTTTTTCAAGGCTCAGCTAATAGTTACGACGGAGAGCATATTACAGTTTGTAACCGGACATTACAAACTTATTCATTGAATAATCATTTGATAACAAAAAATGAGTTCGGTGACGAACTTATTCAATCAGGACTTACTGCTGAGTGAGCAAAATTTTCATCACACGCTC
>CAYGBH010000597.1:0-1795 GCA_964348055.1 uncultured Pirellulales bacterium | reverse complement strand
TTCTATGCTGGTATACCAGTCTCCAAATACAATTTGTAATTTTTTCAGGGCTAAGCTAAAAGTAAATTCCACGAAATCCCAAGTAAATGAAATGGATTTTCACTTGATTGCATGTTCCATCATTAGTCGCCTGTGCTTTTGAAAAATGGACAGGTTGCCAGCTACTTACACTGAACTTGCGGGTTTCCCCCCATTCGGACAGTCACGCTGTCATAGCGACTTTTGTCTTGCCTCACCAGTATGGTGAACCCGAGTTCTCGCGGCTAAGTGTAGGTTTTGGGAAAGAACAAGAAAGGCTTTTCGCAAATTATCGTGGACCTTCTGACCCTCATGGGAACGGCATTAGCCCTGGCGATGGACGCCTTTGCGGTGGCGGCCGTCGTTTCAGCAGGATTGCACCATCTCACATTCCGTCATATCTTTCGACTGGCCTGGCACTTTGGGCTTTTCCAGGCAGGAATGCCGGTCATTGGTTGGTTCGGCGGCTCCGCTGCTTCATTCTTTATGGCGACTTTTGCGCACTGGAGCGCTTCGGGACTTCTGGCATTTATAGGCCTGCGCATGATCTGGGAATCTCGTAAAACAAAAGAAAAAGAGCAGGGATATGATCCTACGAGGGGTTGGAGTCTTGTGGGGCTATCCGTTGCCACCAGCATCGATGCCCTGGCTGTGGGTATATCACTCGGTCTGATTGGTGTATCCATCTGGGTGCCCGCAATCGTTATCGGCACCGTGACCATTGTTATTACGTGCTTGGGGATCAGCACTGGCCGCACAGCAGGCCGAATTCTCGGACCCTGGGCCGAACGTATCGGGGGAATCATCCTGATTGCTATCGGCATCCGAATCCTGCTTCAGCATCAGATGGGGATATGATGAGCGAAAATGTCTTACTGGCTTTTACCCTCACCTTTATTGCGGGGTTGTCAACGGGCATAGGCAGTGCTCTGGCATTTTTTACAAAACGTACTAACAAGGCCTTTCTTTCGACGGCCCTTGGTTTTTCCGCCGGCGTCATGATCTATGTATCTCTTATTGAGATCCTCGCTAAAGCCAAGGATTCGCTTGTTGGAGTTCACGGCGAGGTTTCAGCTGCATGGATAACGGTAGGGGCCTTCTTCGCAGGCATTCTCTTTATCGCCATCATTGACCGAATTATTCCATCCTACGAGAATCCCCATGAAGCACATGCCATCGAAGAGATGCAAGAAACAGTTGGTCAGAACAGCCGTCTTATGCGCATGGGGCTCTTCACGGCTCTGGCCATAGGCATTCACAACTTCCCCGAAGGCCTAGCCACGTTTTTCGGTACCCTCTCAGACCCAGCCATAGGTATTGCCATAACCGTCGCTATCGCGGTTCACAATATTCCTGAAGGCATATCTGTATCTGTACCTATATACTTTGCCACCGGAAGCAAAAAGAAGGCCTTCTGGCTTTCCTTCCTTTCAGGGGTCTCAGAACCTGTGGGTGCGATTATAGGTTACACGATCCTCAAACCCTTCTTCTCACCAACCGTCTTCGGCCTGTTGTTTGCGGCAGTCGCTGGGATTATGGTGTTCATCTCTCTAGACGAATTGCTTCCCACTGCCAAAGAATATGGCAAGGGTCACGTGGCAATCTACGGTCTGATTGTAGGCATGGCTGTAATGGCCCTAAGCCTACTTCTGTTCATTTAGGCAGCGTCCTGGAAGGTCACTGAATTCCGAGATCAAGTCTGCGTTTGACTCTGCCAAGCAATTAAACGTCTCGGAAATTCTATAACTTGATGAAATTAAGGGTAAGTTTTGAGGCC
>CAYGBH010000596.1:0-2042 GCA_964348055.1 uncultured Pirellulales bacterium | reverse complement strand
TAGAGCCGTTTGTCTCCCAACAAATGCGCAGTATCCTCTGCTGATTCTGTTTGCGCGCCAACTTTGACGCTGCTAATGCGTGAGGTAACTGGCACGTTGGGTCACCACCAAAGAAGCAGATGCAAGATGTGCTGGGAGTTACGCTTTCCGCGAGTTCCGCGGCCGTGTGCGTTCTGCCCGCAGTCGAACGCTGTCGGTAATGCCAGTTCTGACAGAATAGGCAGTCAAACGTACACGCCCTATAGAACACCGCCAGGTTCATATAGCCATGTTCAGCCCCGCGCTGGTATGCCCATTCGGGATAGCCGACACAACTACCTCCTGCGCACACCCAATCAGCTACACAGTTGGTTGGCAGGGGGTCGTAATACCACGAAACCATCGCTTCCTTGGGTGTACCACCGACCAGATGGCCATCTTCATTTCTCCGCACACCGCAATAGCCCCGCTCGCCGACAGGGATTTTGCACTCGTTTCGGCAGAGGGTACACTGAACACCCTCCGGCCCGGACGGAGGCGAGCCGGCAAGGCCAAATCTTTCGCGATCCCGGGCGTGAATTTCCTGAAGCTCGCCCAGACATCTGTTGTCAGCACTGCGAACACACTCGGCGCAAAGCGACAGTACTTTAGCTGTTTCTTCAGAAATCCTCCCACATTTCTTGCAGGTAGTCATAATGCACCACCGCCATTTGGTAAAGATTTTGAAGGCAGAGACAAGCCCGAACGTTATCTACTTTCAATTATACTCAAATGCTCACAGAAACAGAATCATTCACCACCTAATCCACAGTTAGTTATCGTCAGAGAGCCTAACCGCACTAACTTCGTTATTAGAGTAACCAAGTACTTTGATGTCGTCAATGAGATAAGGCATATCCACGCGCTTGCCTATGCCGGATTTCTAAAAGTGTCGGAAAAGTGTTATAATGGTAATGTGGTATTTATGGGCGACACATCCATCCAAAAGGAAAGATAACAATGACCGACCTTGGCCAAAGCTATCCTCGATATCTGGAACCTGGATTTACTCCCTTCGATCCGCTTGCCCTTGCCAGACGGACTGAGGAAATCGTCTGTCAGGGCGACCGTCGTAAATACACGAAATTCTACTGCCCGGGTGTGTACGGGGGCATCGCGACCGGCTATACCTGCGGGTGCTGCTTGCGCTGCATCTTTTGCTGGGTGAATTGGAGCCGGGATTTTCCGGAGAAATACGGGTTCTTTGCATCACCGACCGAGGCCTTCCATCGGCTTAGCCGCGTCGCGCGTAAGGCAGGAGTCGACCAGCTCCGCATATCCGGTGCCGAGCCCACTCTGGGCAAGTCCCATCTTCTGGCCCTGTTGGAAAAAGTGGAAAGCTCACCATTTCGTTTGTTCATTCTGGAAACCAACGGTGTACTAATCGGGGCCGACCCCGACTACGCACGCCAGATCGCTCGCTTCAAGAAAGTCCACACACGCGTCTCCCTTAAGGCAGGCACACCCCATGCGTTTACGAGAAAGACCGGGGCCAAGCCTGAAAGCTTCGAGCTGCCTTTTCGGGGTATTGAGAACCTACTAAAAGCAGGAGCAAGTTTTCACGTTGCGGCTATGAGTGCTGACCCCAGGTTTGTCAACAAACAGGAACGCCGGTGCCTTATCGACCGGCTTTTGTCAATACACCCGGCGCTGGTGAGCAACCTCGAAGAGGAAGTGGTTAGCCCTTACCACGCCACTCTTGAAAGACTGCGACATGCCGGCGTAAGGCTGCCGCCGGACGAGCGGTAAGCAGTTCCTCCGATTTACACTTCGAGAAAGGCCGTGCACTTTTCTTCGAACTGATTTAGCTGAGTTTGTTGCCACAGCCAGCTCCTGTCAGGTTTGTCCATGGCCAATGAATTAACGCTTATGGCTGCTCCGTTCCCGGCCTGACCAGGTTCGCGCCATTCATTTACACGGGACCTGACTATCAACACCACTTATGACAATATTGACTCCATTAGTCAGCCCTCAGAAAAGAATTCAGCCTCGCTATAGCGGATTTCGAGTACAGGGTACCGCTA
>CAYGBH010000595.1:0-2046 GCA_964348055.1 uncultured Pirellulales bacterium | reverse complement strand
AGGACGCCACGGCTCTTCGCTCCAGCTATCGGCGCAGTCGTTCGAATGGTGAAAAACTTTGCCGTTTGATATCGTGTGGTAGCCGTTGTTCTTGAAGTGCTTCGGAAGGACCAGCGCACCCGGCAGGTCTTTCTCCGCCCGCGTACTGTAACCAACAAATCTACTTCGCCCCGGCCGGACTCCCGTCAGAACACTGGCTCGCGAGGCGCCGCAGACGGGAACCTGGCAATAGGTGCGCAGGAAGACAACGCCATCGCCGGCCAGGCCGTCTATATTTGGAGAGAGCATCTGCTTATGGCCGTAACAGCCGAGCTGTGGACGCAAATCGTCCACGACAATGAAGAGAACATTGGGTCCCTTTGCGCCACTGACCTTCGTGTCCGCGGCAAAAAAGGACCTCGGTATCGCCAACGCCGCCGCCCCCAGGCCTACGGCCTTTATAAAATCACGTCGATTTAAGTTTTCCTTCATGACAAGACCTCTGCCGTCAATGTCGTTCAGTCTTTTCGTACTTGTGAAGAGAGCGGATAGACACCTGATTTTCTCCATCACAACCAAGAATGTACCATAAATTGATTTACATTACTATTCTTTTGAGTCATTCTCTGGACAAAGCCTTCTTGCGGCTACTTGTGAATTTGCAGCCTGATTTTTTCAGCCGAACGGGTGTGTCTGGCAGCTGAACCATCTTCTATGGCAGCGGCAATTTGCATAAATCTCGGCAAAGTGTAATCGAAGAACTGCCTATAGCTTTCACAGAAATAACTCTCGCTGCTTTGGTGAGTATCGCTGCAGCGCAGCCTGTCTTTCATACAACCGCCGCGACAGATATCAAGGTATCTGCAGACAAGACATTTGTTGTAAAGATTTTCTTTATCCCGCGCAAAGGCCCGCTTTTTGCTGCCGGCGGCAAGTTTCTCGAGCGGTGTTTCTAATATATTGCCCAGCAGCCACTTCGGCTCGACAAAAAACTCACAGCAAAACGCATCGCCTGTGTGCTCGATAACGACAAAACCGACGCATTGTTTGCTGTATGTGCAAATCGTGTGATTGCCCATAACATAATAGGTCACCAGCGAGTCAAACTCACGGATGTTTAGCTTTTCCGGGCCGTAGTCGTACCAGAGGTCAAACAACCTGCACAGGAAATCGCCGTACTGCTTCGCCGTGATTGAAAAATCCGCAACCTTATAAGTAGCCGGATCCCTCTCAACGCAAGGGATGAACTGTATAAACGTCAGGTCATTTTCAACCAAGAAATCAAACAGCTTGTCCGGATGCTCTACGTTCTTATTATTTAGCAAAACAAGGGCACTAAATTCAACCTTATGTTTCTTGCAGTTTTCGATGCCCCGCATCGCCCTGTCGAAGGTACCTGCGCCGGAACGGTCTACGCGATAGTAATCGTGAAATTCTTTTGGGCCGTCGATGCTTATGCCGAGCAGAAACTTGTTTTCGCCGAAGAACCGGCACCACTTATCGTCAAGCAAAACGCCGTTGGTTTGCAGCGTATTGCTTAACTGCTGGCCGGCTCTGCCGTATTTCTTCTGCAACTCCACCGCCCTTTGAAAAAAATCGACGCCCATCAACGTTGGCTCACCGCCCTGCCAGGCAAAGCCGACAACTGGAAAACCCAACCGCATATAATCTTTGACGAGTCTCTCAAGCACCTCATCGCTCATTCGCTGTCTGCCCCGTCCAAATTCCGGAGCCCTGTCTTTGTAGAAACAGTATCTGCAATCGATATTGCAATCTGAACCCGATGGCTTGATTAAAAGAGTGAAAGGCTGCATCACCGTCGCTGAATTAAACAAATTTGACCATTATTTTTCAATAACTCTGTGCTTTTGTAACCACTCTTGCGCCCACTGCCGGGCCTGGGCTTGTGTTTGCAGGGTGCCTTCCAGTTGGGCGATGTACAGTTCCTCGGCCAGTTGACCCAGGGAAGGGCCTGGGACCGCTCCTAATCGAATCAAGTCATGGCCGTTGAGCAGCGGTTTTGGCCGTAGCTCAACATCACCCAACTCTTTTATTCTTTTGCGCAAG
>CAYGBH010000594.1:0-2049 GCA_964348055.1 uncultured Pirellulales bacterium | reverse complement strand
AATTAGAGAATTTTCGCCTCAAAAATAATTTGACAGTATGTGCAAATTCGCTAAAATACCCGTTTTTAATAATGACTGAGAATTTTGTTATGAAGAGCTTTACAGCGAAGAAAAATCAGGTTGAGCCCAGGTGGCATCTTGTGGATGCCGACGGAGCGGTTCTGGGCCGAATGGCTTCGAAAATTGCGCCTATACTTATGGGAAAAACCAAGCCCACATATACGCCACACATCGATACAGGCGACTATGTCGTCGTGGTAAACGCTGAGAAAGTAAAGGTTTCCGGCAAAAAGGCCGAGGATAAGCAGTACGACTATTACACGCATTTTCCCGGCGGCCATAAGTTCGTCAGCTTTGCAGATATGATGGCAAAAAAACCTGAAAGGGTGATTGAACTGGCGGTAAGGCGAATGCTGCCGAAGAACAAGCTCGGCAGAAAAATGATGAAAAAATTGAAGGTTTACCGCGGCCCGGAACACGACCACCAGGCTCAGAAACCCGAGAAGATAGAACTGTTCTGATAGGAAATTTGCAATTTACAATTTTAGCCGTGACGCGAAATACGAGATACGAAATACGAGGAACGAATTGTTATGGCAGAGACCAAAACTGATAAATCTACCATTAAGCTGAATGTTGGGGCCGCGACCAAAAAGCCGCAGCCTTCCGCAAAGGCGACCAAAAAAACCCCCGAAAAGGGCGCTTACTGGTGGGGCACCGGCAGAAGAAAGAGCTCCGTGGCCCGTGTACGAATCAAACCAGGCGACGGCAAACTGCTGGTCAACAAAAGACAGTTCAACGATTACTTCACTCGTGAACAGGATAGAAAAGCAGTACTGGCCCCTCTGAAGGCGGTCGACGCGGAAAAATCGTTTGATGTCTTTATCAACGTCAAAGGCGGCGGAACTACCGGACAAGCAGGTGCGTCGCTGCTGGGAATTGCCAGGGCGTTGAAGAAGTATGACGAAAACTACATCCAAGTGCTGCGGGACGGCGGGCATCTTACACGCGACCCCAGGATGGTCGAAAGGAAAAAGCCCGGCCAAAGAGGTGCAAGGAGAAGATTCCAGTTCTCAAAGCGTTAATGTGCAAATCAATTTGGATTTTTCAAAGAGCCGCTGGAATTTCCGGTGGCTTTTTTTTTGGAGATATAAGCTGTTATGTCAAGGCTGGAACACAAAACAAAGGGTGCCACTTTGATGGCTCTGGCGAGCGTCTTTTTCTGTATAGCCGGCTGCCTGGTAAAGGGTGGCTCATATATTGGCGCCTACAAGCTGGCTTTCTTTCGGTTCATCATAGGGCTGGGCCTGATCACGATTGCCGCTATCTCAGGGCGAGTCAAGCTTGTTTTTAATAACAAAAAACTGCTGTTCCTGCGAGGTCTTACAGGCGGGACGGCTGTCTTTATCACGCTTTTGTGTATTACTAAGCTGGGGCTGGGTAAAGGCATGGTTCTTATAAGCTCGTACCCAATCTTTGCAAGTATTATCAGTGCGGTTTTCCTGAAAGAACGGCTGCGGCTGCTCGACATTGGGGCTATTCTGACGGCTATGGTTGGTATTTACTTCATAGCCTATGAAAAACAGCAGGGATTTTCATTGCTGGTCTTTGGCAGGTATGAGCTATTGGCCGTCCTTGGAGCGGTGATTGCCGGGATAGCTATCACGCTGATACGCAAGCTCCACGATACGGATGATTCATTGGCGATTTACTTTTCCCAATGTGCAGTAGGGATGTGGCTGGTCATAATGCCGGCTTTTAGCAGCGATGGGGCTATCGGCTTTAAAGGCGTCTTAATCCTGCTGGGCATCGGTGCCAGTGTCACCATCGGTCAGCTCTTGATGACGGAAGGCTTTAAGTATGTGCCGGTCAAGACCGGTTCACTGTTGCTTATGCTTGAGACGGTGTTGTGCTATGTGGCTGGCGTGTCAATATTTGGCGAACCTCTAACGGCACCAAGCCTATTGGGTACCGCGTTAGTTATTGGCGCTTGTGCGGTCGTTTTGGTAAGGAGGAAACTTGACCACTAAAAGTGAAACTGATATTCTT
>CAYGBH010000593.1:0-2055 GCA_964348055.1 uncultured Pirellulales bacterium | reverse complement strand
GATTGGGAGCAGGACCTGGTCAGAATCGCTAAGGAGATAATAGATGAGACAGGAAATTACATTACCCTGCCCACAAAATTCGACATACATGAGTATAGTATTATGGAGAGGTTCTGTTTGTCCCTGAATGATACCGAGATGCGTAACACTCTTTATAGTCTAATAAAAGGCCGTGGTGCCTTTGGGCGTTTTAAAGATGCTGTACATGACTATGGCATTGCAAATGACTGGTACAAGTACCGCGATGATGCGTTAAAGGAAATCGCCATAGAATGGTGCCAGGAAAACGACATTGAGTTTGACGAGTAGTAGCGTGAAAGATTCTATGTAATTGCGAATCTAATATCATGTCGTTTTTTTTCGTAGGCGAGTTGAAAGGGAAAAGAAATGAAAGCTGAAAAAGAAATTCTTTTGTTGAGCTTGCTAATGGTGTCTTTGCTGGCTTTGGTTAGCTGCGCCAAAAAGGTTGTTGAAGATGAACGCGGTGATCAGCTTATAATTGAGCCATTGGTTGGTATTGGGCCACTTCAGTTTGGTATGTCAAAAGACGAAATCATAAAACATTTTGGCCAGCCTGACAAGGTCTTGGCAAAAGGAACAAAGCTACATTATGTTCCTTCAAGAGGCTTGAGCTTCACAGTCCATGCCGAACTCGGCCTGCAGGAGATTTCATGCTGGTCAGAAGGAATGCTTCCCTCCGGCGTGACTACCTTTGCCGGCAGGACAAAAGATGGTATAGCAATAGGAGCTACTCAAGAGGAAATTGTTGCGGTTTATGGCCAGCCGGACAGAACAGGAACTGATTCAAAAGGGATCACTCAAAATCTCCATTACGACAAACTGCGGGCCAAATTCTCGCTACGGGAAGGTAGACTCATCTCAATGATTCTGGAAGCACCGAAATGAGCATCCAATTCCGGCTAAATGAAATCGTACGAAAATCCATTGCCTGTCTTAAGCGGGACATCTTCAAGCCGGTTTTCACTTCTCCTGCAGCGTGGTGCTTTGCCACAATTTGGGCGGTAGCTGCGATATACCTTATAACAATCGGTAGAAGTTCTACAGTTCTATTGTGTCTTTGTGCCTTTGCCGTCCTCATGGTTCTCTGTGTGATCACCACGGCCATAACAATAACAGAACATAAGCCCAAAGTGAAGTTATCGCGAACGAGGCAAACTCTGCTGTTATTCCAGATCGGGGCTATCGCGTTCTTTATCTGCATTACCTTGTATACGTCCCTTATGTTCCACGGTGTTATAGAACGCCACCTGATCCCTATCTGGTCACCTATCATCAGAGCATTTGAACACCTCGGCGAACAGCTGTTCAGCAACGATATTGTGGTCAATCCAGCCCTATCGATGGCCAATCCTGCAAAGTATTTCCTGTTGCCCCTTCCGTTTTTACTACTTCTGGGATCACACTTCAGCGAACTCGGCTTTCGTCGCGGTCATCGCACCTGGTCTATCTTAGCCCTCTGGTGTTTTATCCCGATAGGTTCATGGATTTCTCAACTTTCATTTGGCTACCTGTCTTTGAGTGTGCTCACCCGCCGGTGGCTAAGCCACCTGCTAATGAACGGCTTCGGCGAGGAGTTCCTCTTTCGTGGGGCGCTACAAACAAGATTGAAAGCGTTGCTCAATTCATCATGGGCGATCGTTATCCAGGCTCTGCTCTTTGGGATTTGGCATTTCGGGGCTAATTACAAGTCTATGAGTATCAACGGTGCTACCGCAGTCACCGCGTTTTGTGCCGTCCGCACAGTTTTTGGACTTGCCTATGGCATCATTTTTCACCGAACGCGAAACCTGCTGGCCTGTTCGGTAATCCACGTTGTATTCAACTCTCTTGGAGGTTAATAAGCCTTTTTCTTGGCTTAAGGACTTTATTTATGACATTTTTAATTTCAGACATTTGAATTTATTTCGCACATTCAATACTCGGATTCTGGCGTCTTCGGTTATATCGTTTCTGTAACGTTGTCTAGTAGACTTCAGCCAAAACCTTTATCGGATGCTTCACCAAGCTATCGCTTATATGCTCAATCTGCATTTT
>CAYGBH010000592.1:0-2062 GCA_964348055.1 uncultured Pirellulales bacterium | reverse complement strand
GCCATAACGAAAGTGAAGGTATGAAGCTCCGAAATCGAGCACAATCGCATTGGGCGAGGGTGTCTACAAGCCTGAAGCCAGTATCGCTGCACGCGTTAATAGGTGAGTGTGACAGCGGCGTGCCGGAGTCCCAGGCCATGGCAGGCAATTCAACTGTCCACATCGGAACGTGGGAGAGCCATATCGTTCCCAACAGAAGCTTCCAACAAGCTGAAGAGGCAAGGCGGAAGTATGGCGATATGGCAGTCGGACTAACTCACAGTAGAGGTGTAGATGAGGTAATGCTCATCGAGTCCCAGGAGCCCGGGACACTCGAAGGGGTTAGCAGTAGAACGCAGAGGGATGAGCAGCGTATGCCATACACAGAGATGGATAACAGTACGCCAGCAAAATAGCCCTCCTATCTCAACAAGTGAAAGTGTTTGTAAACATTATAGCTTGTTGAGTGAGTTTTGCTGAAGAGCCGGATGAGGGAAATCTTCACGTCCGGTTCTGTGAGGGGCGTGAAGCTCTTTTACAAGGCAGAATATTGTGGCACACCTCAATCGAAAGAGAGGAGCAACAGAGAATACAAATTATGCCTAAATGAGGGAGCTTCACGTCTACTCGACCGTAGAAATCATTAGGGCAAGAGAGAACACAAAGTATGCCTAAATGAGAGAGCTATATTATGCCCGCTCGACCATGAATTTATCAAATAATTTTGATATCTTGGAGTTCATGGAAAGGATGAATTCACCAACACAGATTCCGATACTTGTACCGTTCAACTACAAATTATACCGGGCCTATTCTATCCGGCGACACTCTAATCATTGCATATCTCTATAGCATCACCCACGGCAATCAAACCCGGTTTAATAACTTTCGCGAAAATGCCATCTCGAGGCATGATACAGTCGCCTACCTGCTTAAAGATCTCACAGCGACGATGGCATTCCTTTCCTAATTGCGTAATTTCCAACTCAATGTTCTCACCGGACCGGATCCTGCCGCCAATACTCAACTTGCACAAGTCAACGCCCTCAGTCGTGACGTTCTCCCCAAAAGCTCCCGGACCGACGTTCGCACCCTTGACCACCATTTTGTCCACGGACTCGGCTGATAGCAAGCTTACCTGCCTGTGCCAGGGGCCAGCATGAGCGTCATCAACGATGCCGAAGTCGCTCTTCAACGCAGCCTTGGGCACGTTGTTTTTTTTGCGTTCCCTTATTCTCGGAAACGGATATCGCCTTAATCCTGCCTCTTGTAATCCCCATTTTTCCCTCCAGTTTTGCTTAATAGCATAATTGTTCGGCGCGGCTGGTGGCAGTTGGCGCATAGCTTGTCCTTATCCAGTTATTTAGTGATTGGATCAACGCTGGCGCTCTGGATGATTAGCGCGCATTATTTTTCCTGTGTGATGTTTAGGTAAAGCCAAAGCATTCAACATAGCGTAACAAGCGACAAATAAATACCCAAAATACCGCATAAGACAAACTTATTCGGTCTTTTTACACCTTGTAATATGGTACGTTGGCTATGTATAAAAAACAGGGCTACCGAATGGCAGCCCTGTCCATATTACTTGCGTTCTACAATACGCAGTTTATCTCAGCGCTTCGACTGAGCTTGGCCGAAGCCCACCTGATATTCCTCACTTACTTGAAGAGTCCCATGATAAAGTCGATTACCTGGCCGAGAATGGTGGGGTAATCGTCTCCACCCTCGACAAGATAACCACCCTGCTTGGTATGCTGGTTGAAGGATATAAGCTCACCAGCTTTATCCTCGTTGATCATGTGAGCTCTGTGACATGAACCACAGGCTCTTGAACCAGGCCCAGTGATATAAAGCGGCACGTTGCCGATGTTTCTGTCCCAGCCTTTAAGTGGGGAATCAGACGCTGAAATCGCACCAGGTAGCGACTTCGACTGATCCGGCACATGATATGTACCTTCATTGTGGCATGATTCACAGTTTTTAATTGTGAAATTGGGGTATACATGCTTGACAATGGCGACAAGGTACGTACAGGATGTTTCCGAACAGACTGACAGAGTGATCGAAAATAGTAGAAAGC
>CAYGBH010000591.1:0-2081 GCA_964348055.1 uncultured Pirellulales bacterium | reverse complement strand
CTTGGCGGGAACCAGTTTCGCCCCACACTTACCACAGAATTGTTGAGTATCGGGATTATCGGAATTGCACTTGGGACATTTCATTATATAGTTCCCTTTTACTCAGATGCCTGTAGAATAATCATTCTTATACAAAGAGTCAAAAGGTCTTTAATGCTCTGTTGGTCCAGTGGGCCACTACTGCACCACATCCCAGCTCCCCCTCGATGCGGAATGGACCTATCTGTTCGCCCGGCGCCGAACCGTTAAAACTGGCGGAGGGGAAGTCTCCTTCCTTACCCGGCCGCTCGTTGTTTTTTTCTTCAGCATCGCTCATTAGCATTTTACTTTCAGACTATGCAATCCCCAAACCCGCAATTCCCGCCAAACAAATTCGTATGTCGTATTTAGTCGATAGTCGTTAGTATATAGTATTTAGCGGGACGAGGCTGGCAAGCCGGCATTTTTAAGAGAAATCCCCAATTGTCAATACCGCCTTTAGGCGCATAAAATAACATAAACAAATCAAATATCAAAATGAAAATAGAAAAAATTCAAGGGAAAAATCAAAGAGAAAAGACATCGTTTAGCGTGTAGCGTTGAGAGATTGCCGCGCTTTGCTCGCAATGACCCCGAACCAAATTACGGCAGGAGCCTATTTAATGCGGGGCAAGCTTTTTCAGAAGATTCCTGCTTTCGCAGGAATGACCGGGTGGAGATTGCCGCGCAGCCTTATAGGCAGGTAGGTATTTGCTCGCAATGACTGATTGGAGATTGCCGCGCTTCGCTCGCAATGACGATGATCGAGTCACGAATCACGAGCGACGGGCGACGAGTGACGAATTACGAGCCGTCAACCTCTCCTTCGATTTTCCGCAGGTCTCGTCCGAGATTTTCATTGACGTCACCGCCGCTAATCTGGTATAAGTAGAATTGATTGAATTCGTGGATTTTGGCCCTCCTCGCAACTCCGTCTTGCGACGGGAGTCGCTGGGGCCTGTGACGTGTGGTATCTTTGCGGTTTTTCGATTAAGGAGGAGCTATAATGCCATAGAGTGGAGATTTTGCATTTCAATTAACCGTTCATATTAACTTTTTTAAGGAGGAATATTATGTGTAGAAGATTGATTTATCTGACGTCTTTTGGTCCTGATCGGGGTGTCCCAGCCTCTAAACAGAGTCTTGTGGGGGTTACTCAACGACATGGGCCGGTATCAAGCAAGTTCACTGAGGAGGCAAGAAAGATGAAACGCAGAGGCGTGGTTCTGATTCTGATGTTCCTGCTTATTGGAACATCCATGGTTGATGCTCAGGAGATTGTCAATTTGTTTGACAACCCCGGCTTCGAGGAGGGCACGGGGACGGATTTGCAAGACATTCCCGGATGGAACTTGTACATACAGCAGAACGCATCGGGGCTTCTGAGCATTAATACCGAAGAAGCCATCGAAGGCAAGCAATGCGTTTTCATTGAGGTGACAGGCGTTCCAGCAGGAGGAACGTGGAATCTGCGGTTCGAGCATACCCGGAACTTCAGCGTCAAGCAGGGCGAAACCTACACGATGTCTTTCTGGATCAAGGGAGATCCCGGGCCGATAACGATTTCGCCATCTCGTGCCGAGCAGAATCCTGCAGGCCAGTGGGGTAATCTGGCGTCAGAAGTCATCAACCCCACACCGGAGTGGGAGGAGTATCACCTGACCTTTGTGTCCCCTGAGGATAGGCTGGTCATGTGGCAACTGCTGATCTCCAATCCGGGGCAGACGTACTATGTGGATCATGCCCGCTGTTATGTGGGAGAGTATGTGCCAGATAAGTTAAGACCGCAGCTGCAGGCTGATAATCCCTATCCGTTGGACGGGGCAACAGATGTGCCGCGGGAGGTAGTCCTTAATTGGACGCCGGGTGATTTTGCTCCACCTGTCAACGGGCACAAAGTTTACTTTAGTGAGAACTTCAGCGACGTCAACGATGGCGTTGGCGGCATCGCTCAGGATGCCAACAGCTATGCTCGGCCCCAACGTCTTGATTTCGACAAGACCTACTACTGGCGCGTCGATGAGGTCAACGGCCCACCAGACTTTACGGTATTCGAAGGCGAA
>CAYGBH010000590.1:0-2081 GCA_964348055.1 uncultured Pirellulales bacterium | reverse complement strand
AGGATAATAATCAGCACCCAAAAAATTCTCTTTTCCCTCGGATTCGCTCGGGACATGCCTGTGAAAATCATAGATTACACCTTTCTCAGTTAATCAACAGAAAACAGAGGACAGAGGACAGAGAACAGATTTCTGACTTCTGACTTCTGAAGTTTGGTCAGCGTATCTTCTACTTGCCCTTGGCTCTCGGCACATCAGGTACGTTTGTCTGGGGCAGCCATTTTGCTAATTCATCCGCGACCCGGCGATGTTCAGCATCAGGCTTTTTTGGCCAAAGTAAATTTTTCCATTCCAGCTCATCGTTATCGCGATCATAGAGTTCTTCTGTGCCGTCACTATAACGGATGTACCGCCAGCGCTGCGTCCGCAGCGAATGATTATTACGGCCATGCGTTGTCAGGGCCGGGCGGTCCCAGCCTGCTCTGGGATTCTTCAACAACGGCAGCAGACTTCTGCCTTCGAGCTCAGCTTTCGGGGTCAGATTGCAAAGGTCTATAAGCGTAGGGTAGATATCGAGCATACTGACCGGCTGCGAGCAACGCCGGCCGGGGCGGGTGACGCCGGGAGCTACGACCATAAAGACGTTGTGCGTTGCTTCTTCCCAAAGCGCAAATTTGCGCCAGTGGAGTTTTTCGCCGAGGTGCCAGCCGTGGTCGCTCCAGAGTATAACCACGGTATTATCCACATAAGGACTTTTCTCGAACGCTTCGATTACCTGACCCACACAGGTATCTACAAAGCTGATAGACGCCAGATACCCCTGAACGGCCTTGCGCCACTGGTTGTACTCGATGACTTTTTTATGGTCCCTCTCGGGCCTGGCCATTCTTCTGCCAATCTCAGGGACATCATCAAGGTCGTTTTCATTGACGTTCGGCAAAGTTACCTTATCGGCCGGGTACATATCAAAATACTTCGGCGGCACATACCAGGGCAAATGCGGGCGGAAGAAACCGCAGCCGAGGAAAAACGGCCTGCCATGCTCTCTGCGCAGCTCTGAGATGGCCCAGGCAGCGACTTTTCGGTCGCCCATCTCGTCGTCGGGCACATCTACCGGGCCCCAGTCAAAATGCGCGGTTTTAGGGATGCCGTTGAGCGGCCGGTTCGGGGGCATCGGGTCATCGGGTTTGTTCTTTTGCTGAGACGGGAAATACTGCTGCCATGACGGCGGGTCGGGGAAGCGTCCGTGGTAAATCTTTCCGCCGCCAACGGCGCGGTAGCCGTGGGCCATAAAATGCTGCGGGATTGTCACGGCGTCAGCCAGGGCCGGAGACTTTCTCCAGGGCTGGGGATTGTGATAAACGCCGGACGTTGACGGCAGGATTCCCGTCATGAGACTGGCTCGTGAAGGATTGCAGGCAGGCGCCGAGCAGTGGGCGTTGGTGAAGAGAACTCCTCTTTGCGCGAGGCGGTCGAGGTTCGGCGTCTTGACGTCCGGATGGCCGCCCAGACAGCCAACCCAGTCGTTGAGGTCGTCAATCGCAATGAACAGCACGTTTGGGTGTTCCGGCAGCTTCGAGGCCGACTGCTGGAAAGCGCTGCCACAGCCCGGCAATAGAAATGCCGTTGTGCCCGCTGCTGTTAGTTTGAGAAAGTCACGCCGGTTTATAGAACCTGATATTTGACTCATTTGTTCTGCCTCCTGTTAGTCTGTAGCCTTTAGATTTCGGTTAGTAGTTATAATTATCCAATGGGAGTACAGGTTTGTCAAATAAGTAAGTTTTTTCATTTTGCAGATAGCCCCCCGGTAAAACTGGGGACTGAGTATGAAACTTGTGTAGGGTCGTTGGCCCCTGGTTAATAATATCCTTGTCGAAACGAGAGTTTTACTGTATGATTCCTGCTTCGTTTTGACGGTAAAAGTGTATCAAAAAACTTATAGAGGAAATTCGTGATGAGTAAATCTGTAACGAATCCAGGTATGTCGGAACTCGATGAGCTTTGTGTCCAGACGATTCGGTTTCTATCGATGGAATCCGTGCAGAAGGCCAAATCAGGGCATCCGGGTATGCCGATGGGAATGGCGCCGGCGGCGTATGTGCTGTGGACCAAACACCTCAAGCATAACCCGGCTAATCCGG
>CAYGBH010000589.1:0-2081 GCA_964348055.1 uncultured Pirellulales bacterium | reverse complement strand
ATCGCCAACGAGCGGTCGAATCTTATCCACGGTGAAATACACTAAGTGCTTGTTGATTTCGTCCGGACTGTAAGTTTTCGAATGCTGCTGTTTGATCGTCTTTATGCGTTCTGGGTCCTTTTCTTCACCGACCTCGGTCAGATACAGTCTTTTTCCGGCATACCCCTCACCACGCTCGATAAACAGGTAAGCAGCCTTGGGATTGGAACGGACATTTGAGTAGCTTAGCCGTTCTAACATGCTGAACGCTATCGTATTTTCGTCAACAACATAGGGCCGAGCATAGATAGCAACGTCAACATTGCCATCCGAATCGCTCGTTGCCAAAATGCCCGTTCCCTTGGTACTTTCGAAATAATCAGCAAGATTCATAATCTTCCCTTTCAACTTATAATAGTATTTAAAGCCTTTTCTACATCTGCATACTTGAATTTAAAACCCGCGGCCAGCAGTTGCTTTGGCAGGACTCTTTGCCCGGACAAAAGCATTTCTTTAGCCATTTCGCCTAAAGCGAATCGCACAACGAAGCCCGGCACACGCAGCCAGGCCGGCCTATGCAGGACCTTTCCCAAAATCACGCAGAGTTCTTTCATTGTGACCGGCTGCGGCGAGGTGAGGTTGAAAACGCCCTTGAGATTTTCATTTTCCATCAGAAACTTTATTGCCGAAACTTCATCCTCAAGACTTATCCAGGAAAACCACTGTCTGCCGCTGCCGAGATACCCGCCGACATAAAACCTAAATGGTTTTATGAGCCTTGCCAGAGCTCCTCCATCCCGGCCGAGGACAATACCCGTTCGAATAACAACGCACCTAACGCCCGGGTGCACGATTTCTTCTGCAAAGCTTTCGATGCGCTGGCACACATTTGCGAGAAATCCTTCGCCGGGCATCGATGCCTCATCGAGCTGCTCGTCCCGCCGCGAACCGTAATAACCGACAGCCGAGGCCTGAATTACCACTGCCGGTTTTTTACTCACCAGACTTATCGCCTCGAGCACCGCCCTTGAACTGTCCAGCCTGCTGTGAAGTATGGCAGCCTTTTTCGATTTGTTCCACCGGCCTGCTGCAACATTTTCACCAGCCAGATTGATGATAGCCAACGCCCCATCTGCATGTCGAATCCAGCCTCGGCTCGTTCTTCCATCCCATTCGACAACTTCAGCCCAACTGCCCACCGATGTTACGGCTCTGCTTACGTCACGCGACAACGCAATTACTTCATAATCCTCATGAAGCTCTCTGCACAATGTCCTGCCTATGAAACCAGTGGCCCCTGTTATCACCACTCGCATAACTACACCTCTATCACGATTTTTCGAGAGAATGGATTTTTTTTAGATAGGCATCGGGATTGAATTTTCTTCTCAGTCCTGCAGCATTCATATACCGAATCTTGCCAAAAACCGGCCTTTCGGCCCAGGCCCTGTCATGTTTGCCGAAACACCAGGCCACACCAGCAAAACCATTTGGGTCTCTGCCGTCAAGCTCATATTTATTATTAAGATATAATGCTATTTTGAATCCGGTTTTTGGATCCTTGCTCCATTCGAGAATCTTTTTGCCCCAGTACATTCTCATATAGCCGTGCATTTTGCCTGTGAAAAGCATCTCTTTCTGCGCGGCATTCCAATATGGGTCGTGGGTTTTGGCTGCCTCAAACCGCTCGAGCGAATACACATATTGTCTTTTGTCCCTGCGGTGGAAATTCAAAGTCCTCATAGCCCAGGGCGGCAGTGAAGCAAAGGTATCGTAGTTATCGTTGTAGAATACGAAATTATGACTCAGCTCCCTGCGGACGATAAGTTCCTCAAGATATGCATCTTTGCCGGGGCTGGCTGTTTTCAAAACCTTCAGTGCAATGTATAGCGGTGAAATCTGCCCGAAATGCAGATAGGGACTCATATGCGAAACGCAATCTGCAGCAGGGTCGTTCCGCAATTCAGCAAAGCTGTCAAGCTTGTTGCGCAAGAAGTCGCTCAGACGGCGTTTGGCCTCACATGTACCGCCGTGGAAACCATCGACTTTGCCGACGCTTCTGTCGATATCAAGCTTCGACAGAGCCTTATCGATATCGTCAA
>CAYGBH010000588.1:0-2084 GCA_964348055.1 uncultured Pirellulales bacterium | reverse complement strand
AACGCCTTCCAGCCATTCGTCAACAAAGATAGCAAGGTCAAGCAGGTCCACCAGGCCGGAGTGGTCGAGGTCTGTGCCATCGCAATAATTATTTGATTGGTTGCAATGTCTCTGGTTCAAGTGCTCTGCGAAAAAGTTAAAATCGATGAAATTAACGCCATCCGGGCAAAGGAAATCTGCAGCCGATATCTGCCATTGTAATACGGGATAATTCATCTGCTCACAGATAGTCCAGGTGTTCCAAAAATCCCAGGCTGCGGAACTGAAGGTACTGACCATCTTCATTTCGGCTGTTGTCTTGCCTGTGCCGCCTGCACTGGTTGTCTGGCCGCTGGTTTGAGTGTCCCAGAAAGATTGAGCGACCCTTCCCAAGACCCTCGTATATCCCACAAGACCGCCGGTGTATTGGCTGCCTGATACGCTGCCTGTTGAGTAGGATTTGTAGGTATTGCCGCGTTCAACTTGTCCCACCAGCCCGCCGACATATGTGCTTCCCGTAACCGTGCCGCTGGCATAACAGTGGGTAACTTCGCTTCTTTCGCTGCCTGTTTTGCCCACGAGCCCACCGACATTTCTATTGCCATAGACGCTGGCGGTTGAATAGGACAGGGTCACTTTGCCTTCGCCGACTTGTCCGGCCAGCCCCCCGGCATACTGGTCGGCCCAGACGCTGCCGGTTGAGCCGCATTTGATGATGTTGCCGGTATTCGTACCCACCAGGCCCCCAACGTAGCTGTCGCCCGAAACGGCGGCGCCTTTGGCACGGCAATTTGTGATACTTCCATGATTCAGAAAGCCTATCAGGGAACCAACATTTCTTCCTTGTGCAAAGATATCGGGATTGAGCAATCTTAAATTTTTGATTTCTCCACCGGCACCGACGGTGCCAAAAAGACCCGTGTTCTCCTGGCGTGTTGAAGTCAGTCTGAAGTTGGAAATTGTACAGTCGTTGCCGTCAAAAGTGCCGGTAAAGGTCTCAATAACATTGTAGTTAGTTCCAGCTATGTCGCCCATGTTTACATCTGCTATCAGCATGAAGTGCTTATTCCAGTCGCCGGGGTTGGCGCCGATTGCGTTCATTTGTTCGGCCGTATTAATCAAGTATGGGTTGCCGGCTGTACCACTGCCGCCGCCGTATTGGGCTTGAGCAGGCAAGGCCCAAAAGCAGATGGCGAGGGATACAAGGAGCAGTGTTGTTAATTTAGAAACTATCTCAAAACTGTCACTCCCTCGGCAAGGTCGGGACAGGCTCTGAGCGAAGCGAAGGGTCTGGCTGGATGAAATAGGAGATTCCTCGCTGTGCTCGGAATGACAGAAAGGGTACTTGCCAGTTACCGATTGAGGATGCTTGCTTGTAGTAAGATTCAGTAGCCCGAACAGCCCAAAAGTCTTGCTCAAATTAGCCATTTTTTCTTCCTTAAATACGAATGATTCTTCCCACGGTACTTTTGCACAACGCGGCCGGCAAGAATACTAACGTTGCCAGATAATTTCTTAGGTTGGCTGTCCGTGCCATTTTTGCCTCCTCTAAGATATGTTATCCAAATACGAGTATACTAAATTACGGAATTGGGGGCAAGGGAAATATCGCTCTTTTGTACATGTATTTTCTCACGAAAGATGTGTTTTGAGAAAAGGCGGTTAAGCCGGCAGTCACTTACCGCAAGGCCTCAGAGGTCTGTTTTGAATAGGATTTTTGATGTTTTCAAAATGTCGAGAGGACTGCGCAAGTGTGAATAATTATCTGGGTTTTAATCGTTTGTTGATTTCATCAGCTCAATCTGAGCCTTGGCATTGGCAAGCTCATCTTCCATGTACGGCGTATCTCTGAAGAAATCTTGGTATTGAAATATGCTTTGGACTATGTTCTTTCTGCTGATGATTCCTACCAGCTTTTTCTTTGGCCCTGTAACTATTGGAACCCTTCGAAAGTGATTCTTAAGGAGACAGTCACAAACGTCAGCCAGACTGTCATCTTGATCAAAACTAACAACATTCTTTGTCATAAAGTCCTCGACCTTGCCCGTCCTGCTGCCAACATCATACAGCAGCATCATTATGTCTTTTTCTGAGATGACACCAAT
>CAYGBH010000587.1:1795-2089 GCA_964348055.1 uncultured Pirellulales bacterium | reverse complement strand
AACGAAACTGTGTCAATAATGGTCGGGACCAATTATGTCTCTTTTGTCAACCTCAGAAATACGTAACGTCCCTGTAAATCCTAATAAATCAATAGAAAGGGGGCCAGAAATGGCGAGACAGCGTAATACCGATGTGAAGGGCATTGCGTTCAGCGAAAGTGTCATTGATGACGCGTGGCACAAGGCAGCAACAATAACAGGTAAGCATCCGGCAGAACACAGGTGTGATATACTCGGCAATGTAATCCGTCGGGAATCTTATGGCAAAGAGAGTGGGATGGGCTGGGAGATAGA
>CAYGBH010000587.1:0-1686 GCA_964348055.1 uncultured Pirellulales bacterium | reverse complement strand
CATAGCGACAATTTCACGCGACTGACACACTCGCACAAGTGAGAAAGTAGGGACAGGGGGGGAATGGCGTTTCCTTAAGCAACATGTTTGAGCCTCCACTGTGCCCTGGTCGCCTTTAACGATGGGTAGTGCTGGCGCTCACGCCTTATCATTCGCGGCTCGATTCTACCTGGTCTTTCTTTTGTAAGATGGGAGGCAATCTCCACGAGCATCGCGGTGTATATCTGAGGTAGTTTCCAGAGCGGCTCCATCGCCAATGCCGGTGAAAAGCCTATAATGGCTCTTAGCGCGTGAGCAAAACTGATTCTCACCGGATCAACATTCTGCCGGCGCGCCGCTTCAAGCATAATCGCTCTGACGATGTTCACTGCTATCAGGCGGGATGCAACTTCTTTGTATATGCCGGCGGGTGTCTGACTTCTCAAAACATCAGCGGACATATTTATCTTCACCTGTTTGAAAAGTGTTTCTATCCGCCATCTTCGGGCATAAAGCACAACGATCTCGCGGGCCGGATATTTTGTAGCGTCCAGCAACGATGTGGCAAACCAGACCGTCTTTCTGCAGCCGCGTACTCGCATCACCGCCTTGATGAATCGCACCGGAATTTTCGCGGGCATATCACAGGCTTTTCTGCGATAGTTTTTGTTGATTCTCAGCCAGCCGATAAAGTCGTTTTGGCTGTAAGATTGGATCCGGCTAATGCCTGATATCTTCAGTCTCTCATGCGCCTTGGTAAGAAACTCAAGCCCGATGCATTGATAATACCAGTAGAAGTGAGCAGCCGCAAAACGCCTGTCTGCGACCAGTAAATCGCCTTTTTGCAGCTTTTTAAGCAACGGCTGAGCAAGAGCATTCTCGCCTTGATCATAACGGCCTAATGCATAATCCAGAACCAACATGGTCTGGGCGATGCACAAAGTAACCAGACGAGCCAAAGGGTATTTGCCCTTGCCGTGATAGCCGGTGTTTGTGCCAAACTCTTCGAATAGCTGCTGCTTGTCACTCATGGAAACGCACGTACCATCCAGCAAGACAACTCTGTGTCCCCGCCACTTGTCGAATCCTTCGGAAAGATTTTGACCTCTTTCGGAAAGCCACTCAAGAAGATAACGCCACACTTTGAGGGGCAATCTCGCCCGGGCCTTGGCGACCGAACCGAGTGACGGAGATTGCCCTGCCACATCACATCTGCTGGCGGCCGAGGACCACAACAAATGCCAGCTGGCCGCAAAGGATTGTTCGGGCCAGATGGCTGACAAGATCATATGCAGGACAGTTATAACAGGAGTAATGGTTCTTCGACGATACTGATGGTTGGCGTTACGACATGCCTGCGTGATAGCTTCATCCGGGAGCACTTTGCGAATGGCGTTGAACGTTACCTGTCCAACTTTGCAGGATATTTTTTTAGGATTTTCTGCCGAAGTGTCGATAGTATTCTTATACATCTTATGGTCTCCTTTCCGATAAAGGTTGTCAATAATCCTTTTATCGGCTATGGGAGACCTACTTTTTTAGAACCCTTAAGGAAACGCCATTCGTGGCTGTCCGTAGTTTTGCCATATTCTCGGCCAGAAAAGGGTTTGACAACTGATGCGGGAGACACGTATACTAAGAGCACTCAGAAGTTCTTGCGCCCGTAGCTCAATTGGATAGAGTCGCGGACTTCGAATCCGAAGGTTG
>CAYGBH010000586.1:0-2093 GCA_964348055.1 uncultured Pirellulales bacterium | reverse complement strand
CCGAGAAAAGGATAAAAGAATTGGTCTTCGAGATACTCAGCCCAGCCCAGAAGGATTTTTTCCTGAAACACGGGACTCTGGACTTTGCCCATGAGGTCGATGGTGAGCATCGCTTCCGTACGAACATATTTCGTCAGCGAGGAATGATCAGTTTTGCAGCAAGGCGTGTCAACACAGTTATCCCGCCATTTGAAGAACTACACTTGCCGGCGGTACTGGAAAAGATATCCGACAACAGGGCGGGACTGGTCCTTGTGGCAGGTCCTACCGGCTGCGGTAAAACCACAACAATCGCATCAATGATAAACTATATAAACCGCACTCGCTCCTGCCATATTATTACAATCGAAGACCCTATCGAGTATCTGTTTAAGGATGAAAAAGCAATAGTATCACAAAGAGAAATCGGCATTGACGTCAAAGACTTCGACGAGGCCCTAATATATCTGATGAGGCAAGACCCTGACGTAGTGTTCATCGGCGAAATGCGCGATGCCAAAACCGTCATCGCTGGAATGAGAGCCGCCGAAACCGGGCATCTTGTTTTCGGAACGATGCACTCGGCAAATGCCTCCCAGTCTGTTCACCGACTCTTGGACTTGTTCCCACAAGCCGAACGCGACCTTGCAAGACAGACTTTAAGTCTGGCATTTAAGGCAATCATCAGCCAGGTATTAATGCCGTGCATAAAGGAAGGCGTGGACAGAATACCTGCTGTAGAAGTGCTTGTTGCAAACCCGGCTGCCAGAAAACTGATTTCCGAAGGACGCGAAGCCGATTTGCCAAACGTTATACGAAGCTCCCAGGAGCAGGGGATGCAGGACCTTACATATAACCTTTGTGAATTGGTGAAAGACGGCTCTATTGACCCGAAGGACGCATATAAATACGCACCAAATACAGAAGAACTAAGAATGGCACTAAAGGGTATCAGAACAACTACCACTGGCATCTTGTGAGATTTGGTTGAATTTGTCCCGCACCTATCCGACACAGGCTCGCGCCCAATAGGTGCAGGATTGCAAAATGGAAGACCCTTTTGTAACGGAGCATCTTATGCCGGATTTATTATCGGCTGCTATCGGATATGGCGGCTACATATCCATAATCAAATTTCTTACCTTTTCGGTTCTGTTTTTTGCATGGCTACCGGTGCTTAGCTGGGTGCACCAAGACGCCAAAGCAGCAGAAACAAAAGCAGTTTTCTGGACGGGTATTGTCTTGGCAGCGGGAGTGGTAGGGGCACTAATCTGGCTGGTTATGCCCATCTTTATAGTCGGGATGCTGTTCTATACGATAGCTGTAGGAGCAACGTCTCTAACTTATGTCAAGCACCGTAATGCCAGAGTTCTGGATTTTGATCGCGTTCTGACCGTCGAACATATCAAGAGTTTGCTCGTTAGCAAAGAAAAGAAGCTTGAGGCCCTCAAGAGCTTCCTTTTTATAACGGCAAACAATAATGAAGTTCCTGTGCCTGAACCCAGAACGCCGGACTTTTTCGGCTATAAGACAGCTTATGAAATTCTGACCGACGCTATCTGGCGAAGGGCAGACAGCATTATGTTTTCCCCAACACCACAAGACTATAATATAGCCTACTCCGTTGATGGTGCAGTGTTAAAACAGCCGAGTATAGCCAAAGACCAAATGAAATATTTCATTCGCTTCGTCAAGCACCTTGCCGATTTGGACACCGAGGAAAAACGCAAACCACAAAAAGGAACGTTCAAAATCTGCCGGCACGAAGAGGATGCCGAGTGGGAAGTCACTACCGCCGGCTCAACCGCCGGTGAGCAGGTCAGACTCAAACAAATAACACAAGCAAAAATAGCAAGGTTAACCGATATCGGCTTGATGCCTGAGCAGTACGAACAGTTAAATAAATTTCAGGAGATACAACAAGGTGTATTTATAATAACTGGGCCGCCAAAAAGCGGCGTAACAACCACACTTTACGCACTGCTGCGAAATCATGACGCTTTCATTAACAATATAAACACTCTCGAAAGGCAGCCTTCCCGCCAGCTACCGAATATAACTCAAAACGTCTTCACCCTCAGCGACACCGGCACTACCACATTTGCCAGAAAGCT
>CAYGBH010000585.1:0-2096 GCA_964348055.1 uncultured Pirellulales bacterium | reverse complement strand
ATGCCGGCCATTATCAACCGCCTCCGCGAATTATCACCGTTTGTGGCAAAGTAATTCTGCATATTGTTGTTCCTGATGGAATTGTCGTGCTTACAAACAGACAGCAGGAGTCCATGTTTGCGGATGGTATAGACTGGCGACAATAGCGATATGATAGTCTTTAAAAGCCCAGGTAATTAAACACTATGTACATTAGCCCAATACAAGCGATGGTTATAGCGATGATAATCGCGACCTTCGGTTTGAGCAGCATCATCGCGGATCCTACGATAAGAAGGATAAACCCGGAACAGCCAAGAAACACAGTCAATGGTAGCATTTCTCGGAACC
Organism: uncultured Pirellulales bacterium; assembly: GCA_964348055.1. Classification (GTDB taxonomy): domain Bacteria; phylum Planctomycetota; class Phycisphaerae; order Sedimentisphaerales; family Anaerobacaceae; genus JAUXAL01. The sequence continues at coordinate 1,766 of CAYGBH010000585.1, read as the reverse complement.
ACGGTGATTTCCCCCACGGACCGATCGAATACCACGTATATACCTCGCCTGTCCTTGGATCTGTGAACCACTTTGTCGGTGCGGAAAGGTTCACGATTGGTGCGGCAATTAACATAAGAAACCCGAGGAGGAAGCAAATGCCACCGATTATAAATATATTCTCACGGCCGCGAGTCCATTCAACTTTTTGGGACTTTTTTTTCTTGGTCTTCATTCTTGCTATCTTCAGGTGTTCCTCACAGTACTTGCTGTTCTCTACCCTTGGCTTGTTGCAGCGAGCGCACTTCATAATCTACACCTCCACTTGCATCAACCCTTTCTGGTAAGCGAAGGGTCCGATACTAAATTCAATAATTGCCAATTGAGATAACGCGTCACCCACAAACAATCGATAAATTCTTGTGGAAAACTGCTATGAATATTGATCCATGTAAGAATCACCTACACTCTGTTGCCAGGACAGCCAACTGCGCTGAGAGGCTTTCTATCTCAGTTGGTAATTACTTAACACAAGTTTTTTAGTTCAAGTTTCTTGCTGGCGTTGTCAATATCGATGCCAACAATATTGCCGACCGCATCATAGCCGAGAACAATCCCTTCGGAAACCTCCTTACTCTCAGCGCTCGACGTTCTGCAAAGTCGATATATAGAGAATCTGTTTCTGGATAATAGTTTAGGTTCATTTTATTCTTCAGACCCGCTTTTTTACGCAATACGCTTCACGCAATACGCATCACGAGAAAACTGCCGGAGGTGGGAATCGAACCCACACCCGGGGTGAACCGGACGGGATTTTGAGTCCCGCGCGTCTGCCAGTTCCGCCACTCCGGCCAAGTCCGATTGATTATTTACTATTGATTATTGGTTGTCAATTCTAAAACGGCGTCTGTGTAATCTGGGTCTTAAAATCAATCAAATCTGCAGCCCCTTATCGGCAAAAATCCAAATTTCAAAAAAAATTTTACCCCTTTGCTCACAAACACTTAGCGCAATCCACATCGCCAAAAACACCCTGAATTTAGACCAAACACGCAGGTTCAGCCAATTACGGGGGCTTGTGTTTCGCATCCAGACCGTCGTAGGAGGCTGCCTCAATGCAGCAAAGGCCGAAAGAAAGAAAATGCCGCCGCTGCTACTTTTCCCGCCTCATCTCAGAGGCCTTACACTGCGTAAAGAATTCGCCCGCCCTCGACCTCGATACCGGCCAGGCCCGCTGGCCGACCGTCAAAGACGACGATATATGCGGAGGGTTCCGCTTTGCGGATGAAAAATATATTAAGGCCGACCACTGGCCGAAAAACGATTTGCTCATCTCTGAAGACAGCTTCGGCGAATACTGCAAAATCCCGCTCACAAAGGGCCGATTCGCAAAGATCGACCCCGAAGACTACATCTGGCTCTCGCAATTCAGATGGCACTGTAAGGTAAACATAAACGCAACCTACGCCGTGCGAACCATCACCATCGCCGGCAAATCAAAAAGGATTTATATGCATCGGCTGATTATGAATACTCCTCCTCATCTTGTCTGTGACCACATCAACCACGACGGCCTCGATAACAGAAGGCAAAATCTCCGCAACTGCACCATCACACAGAACAATGCCAACTCCTGTTCCGCCAGAGGCGCTTCCTCAAAATACAAGGGTGTATCCTGGAACAAAAAACGCAAAAAATGGGCCGCTTACATAAAAAAGGGCAAAAAGCAAACCCGCCTCGGCTTTTTCGACAATGAGATTGAAGCGGCCAAGGCTTATGACAAGGCC
>CAYGBH010000584.1:0-2098 GCA_964348055.1 uncultured Pirellulales bacterium | reverse complement strand
CAACCGCTGGAATTTTTAAGAACGCACCCTCCATCGCAGCGGCGACAGTGCCGGAGTAGTAAACGTTTATGCCTGCATTTGCCCCCTTGTTTATACCGGCAACGAGCAGGTCTATCGGCCTATCGTGTAGTTGCATAACCGCGAGTTTAACACAATCGGCGGGCGAGCCCTGCACGCTAAAGCCGGTGAATCGGCCGTTGATGTCAACTTTATTGCATACTAACGGCCGAGAATACGTGATGCTGTGGCTGGCGCCCGAGCGGCTGTCAGCCGGTGCGACAACCGTTACATCTCCCATCTTGACCAGCTCCTTATAAATAGCCGCCAGGCCCGGTGCGAATATACCATCGTCATTTGTCAGTAATATTTGCATTTTTCGTATTGCGTATATCGTATGTCGTATTGCGTTCTTTTTTTTACACGATACACTATTCACTACTCTCTAACGACCAAACATTGTAATTGCATACGGACTGCTGTCAACCCCGCACTGCTTCTGGTGCGGGGTCAATGGACTTGGCCATGCCTAACGGCATTGACACCTTCGCTGCATAATATAATGCTTGATTATGAAAAACAAACCAGCCACAGACGTCGTCCTGAGCAAAGTCGAAGGAGGGCATAGAGAAATAATCGATTCTCGATGCTGGGAACTCGTAAGATTGGTTAGTATTGAGTCGTTGGTATCTAAAATATTATCGGACGTTACATATAATAGATTTAGGGATTATATATGATGAGATGGCAAATAGTTGGGTATGGTATGGGGTGTCTGGTCAAAATGGTTGGGAAAGGTCAGTAGTGGTGAGTGACTGGTTGCTCGTGACTAACGATATGATGCTAAATGCTCGTAGGATGCTGAGTGGGCGAAAGATTGTTAGACGTAGCGTAAGTGCCCGGCGAAGTATGCAAGCTACAATGTAAGAGAAGGGCTGGCAGTGTCTCAAGCTGCCAGCCCTTTGCCTTCTCATTTCACCAATGTCGTTATCAAGGAGTCACTGCCCTGTCGTAGATACGAACGTCATCAATAAGGCCGGAGAAGAAACTCGCCGCATCGAGATTTTTTCCGGCACCCAAATATAGACCGCCATCCGAACTTTCCAATATATTGGAGGATTTTGTATCTTTTGCAACCTCTGCTCCATCAACGTATAGGTACCTGTACGAGCCGTCCCATACAAAGCCGATACGGTGCCATTGGCCATCAGTGATTACGAATTGCGACACTATTGGGCCGCGGCCCCGGCCAAGAGTCTTTAATTCCGTCATCAATTTGCCTTCTGATAAATCAGTACAAAGCCAGTTTGCACCGCCTATTTGCGACAAAACCACTTGCCCTGGGGCACCTTCTTTAATCCAGGCAAAGACACTGAACGGGCCATCGGCTGGATTCAAGACAAAGTCGGTACTGACATAATCATCGATCCCGTCGAACGCCAGCGCACCATCTATCTGACCGCCGGTAGGCTGCCAGAGTGGCTCTCCGTAAAGCGTCCCGTCGTTTTCACCGGAGCTGTCCTGAGCGATGAAGCCTTCTGCCTCATCCAGCTTCCACAAGCCCACAAGACCGGGCGCGGAGAGGACATTGAAGCTCCAGACATCGCCTTTATACGTGGCGGTGCCATCAAACTCATCGACCTGCCAATAATAAGTAGTGTTAAATTCAAGAGATCCGGGATCAAAGCGGTTCGCTGCCTGGGTGCCTATGAACGCCGGTGGACTGCTCGTGCCGAAGTACACGTCGTGCGTAGCGGCACAAAGTCCCGGCCGCCAAGTAAGAGTCGTATCTATGGACACATTTTCGGCACCATTAGCCGGGTTGGGTTCCGCAGCAACTTTAGTTATCGCCCGGTCATAGACGCGGACATCATCAATCAGGCCGGAGAAGAAGCTGCCGGGTTCAAGATTATTCCCAGCGCCAATATACAAGCCCTCTCGTGAGCTGCCGAACTGCGGTTGGGTGTCTCTGGTGTATCTGGTAACCTCGACATCGTCTACATACAGGATTCTATTGGAGCTGTCCCACGTCAATCCCACGCGGTGCCAGCCGCCATCGGTGACCACTGTTTGTGATGCCAGTGGGCCGCCGGTTTGGCCA
>CAYGBH010000583.1:1709-2116 GCA_964348055.1 uncultured Pirellulales bacterium | reverse complement strand
ATCGACGAGCATCCCAAGGACCAGGATGAGAACGCCGCGATGAGGTGTAGGTGGCTGCTGTGTGACAGGCTGGGCTTCTACTTTCTCGGTGGGGGGTTGAGTCCCTTCTACCATGACAGTTTCTCCTAAATAAAGATGGTTTTATCCTATTACGCTTCTATAGAATCAAGTGACCAAGCGTTCGAGTATAGAATACCCGAATTCTGTGGAAACACCAAGGGCATTCTGTGATTTTTTTCTGCCCCCAGGGGGGTTCTTACCTGATGGAGCTTAAAACAAGTGGCTATCCTGAAGCTTTGTTGTCAACAGTTGCCTTACTTTTTACCAATACTTTGTCCCACTCTACTTTGCCGGTGAACTGCATTACCACAAACAATGTGCATATGCATAAAATGGTAATTGCCAGA
>CAYGBH010000583.1:1128-1699 GCA_964348055.1 uncultured Pirellulales bacterium | reverse complement strand
TATAACCTTCAAAAAACAATGTGTAAGAGAAGAACACGAGATAGATAAGCTGAGACAATGCAATCTCAATAAAGGCAAGACGCCGCCCGACCACAAGCCGCATGTACGAAACCACGAGAAATATTGAAACCAGGGAACAAATCCAGAAAGCCAGGTGGATTGGTACGTGATCTACTAAGTATGCCAAAAGCAAATGGAAGCTGAAAAATGCGGCTCCAATGAAAAAATAGTTCATCGGGTGGATTTTGACTTTTTTAACCGTCGTGAAAACGAAAAGCAAAAAGAAAAACAAAAACAAAGATACCGGTGCCGTCGCCGTAACTCTGCTTGCCCAGGGGCCGGGATTGAGCTTGCGCGGCGTAATCATCCCTATCTTGACACCTGTAAGCAGGTTGGAGTATTGCCACGTGAGCTTCCATCCATCGCTCGTACGTTCCTTCTGAGTGGGAGAGATGCTCTGGGCCGGGAAGTCAATGTCTTCAAAGTCGGTGTTCAGGACAAGCGAGAAGTTCCTCACTGGGTTCACATTGAAGCCGAAGTCGTAAGACCATTCCTCCAAACCCTGAGATTC
>CAYGBH010000583.1:369-1117 GCA_964348055.1 uncultured Pirellulales bacterium | reverse complement strand
TGGTGATATTGCCCGACTTTAATTCGATATCCTGAACTTCCTCGTCTCCAACCACAAAGTGGAAATTGTCATAAACCGCCTCTTTCGCGGGAAACTTAAAATCCAGGAACATTTCCCTGGGTTCGTCAAAATTATTTTTGATTTGGTATTTGCCTGAGAACTGTACCTTATAGGCTGAATACCACAATAAGCCCTTCTTGCGATGGTCGATCTCAAGGTCAACCTCGATGTTACTGGCAGCCAGAGCAAGCTGTTCCATAGTGTCCTGAGTTTTGCTCTTTGTCCGGCCGGTTCTTGCAGGATTGTAATAAACCTGCGGGGCTTGCTGAATTTGCTCGCTGCCCCACAATTGGCTCACGGCGTCGCGTTGCTTATCATCCTGGGTCTTGGTCCGCATGATTGTAGTACCGGCCAGAGTAATCCAGCCGAGAGCACACATAAATGAAACTAATTGCTAAAATGCGTTTACCCATAATCGGAACTCCTTATTTGAATTATAATTTTCCAAACAATCAATTCCAGAGGGGGTTTTTTCTCGCAAGCTAATACAAATACGTCCAAACCCGGATATTGTTCATCGCCCCCCATTCTCATGAGCCACCGACTCTCCCGACTTTACATCTGGGTGGTTTATTATGATTTTCTAAAGACTGCGACGACGTTTTCAATCTCGACAACGAAAAGACGGTTATCGCCTTCAAAATCAACGGGTATCGCGCCCTTGGGGTTGAACAGCACCTTGTCGTAC
>CAYGBH010000583.1:0-359 GCA_964348055.1 uncultured Pirellulales bacterium | reverse complement strand
GCAGCGGTATATCAGGTGCATTTTCGATCTCATCCGAGACCGCTACGACCCGGCCGGTTATCGTGGGGATTTCTATATTATCGGGCAGTTGGATACCGCCCTTGGTTTGTTTTTTGTCCTCATCTTTGCAAATCAAAACTCGTTTGCCTATCGGCTCGACTGTTTCAAGCGGCTTTGCTTTGATTTTGTCTTTTTTATCCATTCTGCGTTAATTCCCGCAAAACAACCTTGTTTGAATATTATTATAGCCGTTGAAGAGCAATTTTGCAAATCTTTGGTTTGTTTACCAAATCAGCCCCTTTTGATGCCGACTTTCCATAATGCTTGAAAATTGCCTCTTCCACATCTGAATTCATCAT
>CAYGBH010000582.1:0-2121 GCA_964348055.1 uncultured Pirellulales bacterium | reverse complement strand
GGTTACGTATGTGGTCTCTCCGGTAAGCTCCACCTCGCATCCGCCATGAAGAACGACAGGGAGACCCGGCCCAGAGACGATGGATACTCGGTATTTCACTATAGCCATAGTCCGCATCAGGGTGGCAGGAAGAATGATTATCTGGTATGGCTCGAGAAACGCGGCTATTCATATAAAGGTCTTCAGAAACTGGATGGTCGTGCACATGCACGCCTTCACCAGACAACGTGGTGTATCAACCGCGCCATTGATTTTATACGCGCGCATAAAGTGCAGAGCTGGCTATTGAGTATCAATATCTATGATCCTCACCCGCCATTTAACGCACCACTATCGTATGTGTCCCGGTACGACACTTCTTCTTTGCCGGGCCCGACATCTACGAAGTCTGACATTGAAGAAAAAGGTCGGTTTAATGGCATCATGTGTCAGAAGAAGCCCAGGCATTACTCGGAATCTGATGCTAAACAGCACCAGGCTGACTATTGGGCCCAGATTGATCTTATTGACGAGAATGTGGGTCTCCTCCTTTCGACACTCGAAGAGACCGGGCAGGACAAAAACACCGTTATCATCTTTACCTCTGACCACGGGGATATGTGTGGAGATCACGGAATGCGCGCGAAGGGGTGCCGTTTCTATGAAGGCCTCGTTAGAGTACCGCTCATATTCTGGTTCCCGCGCCGGTTCAGAAAAGGTCTTGTCAGTAAGGCCCTCGTCGAACTCACGGATATCGCGCCTACTTTGCTGGATACTGTAGGAGAGCGAATTCCGAGTAATATGCAGGGAAGAAGTCTTCTGCCGATTCTTGAGGGCCAAGCGAATCCTAACACACATCGCGAGTTTGTGCGTTCAGAATTCTATGATGCGCTCGACGCAAAGGAACTGCCCCCCGCTTTTGCAACAATGATCCGAACGAGGGATTTTAAGCTTGTCGTGTATCACGGACACATGCTCGGCGAGCTGTTCAATTTATCTAAAGATCCAAAAGAGTTTGACAACTTGTGGGATCAGCCGGAATACGAAGAAAAGCGTCTCGCCCTTCTCAAACGTTGTTTCGATGCTACAATCCACGCATGCATTCCACAAATGCCTCTCCTTAAATCGCAATCTCACATTCCCGCCAGAGCGGGATTGCAGGAAGGAGAAAGTGCTCGAAATGTTGGCTACATATCGACAGAAGGTACGCGATGGAAAACAGTGTTTGAGAGTGACTCCTACAACATGGTGGTCGACCATATGGGAGAAAGTTCTGCGTTGTTTGACCTGAGAAAGGATCCCGGCAAGAAATCGAATGTATGGGGTGATGTCAGGTACCGCAAGGTACATTCTGATCTGCTCAAAAAATGTTTTGACGCTACTGTCTTTGCAATCGACACAGGCCCTCAGCGGGTAGGACGTTATTGAGGTCCCACAAGAAGCTAGACAGGTCTTTTCACCTCATGCTGTCCTTTGCGCCTGCTCAATAACCTGAATTGATTCAATCCCATTACCTTGATTTATAGCCCGTTTTGACGAGACCGGAACGAAAAATGTTCTTGTGTACATCTGCTCCAATATAGTACGTTGCCATGGCGATCTCCTTTCGCATTAGGGTTAACATTACCAATCGAATTATACTTAAGGATAACAAGCTCTTCATATCTTCATAAAATTCTATGACAAATTTTCACTTTTTCATAAATCACTGTAATATGGCACTTATGAGGATACTATTTTTGCGAAATTGGCAGATAATGGGCTATTGGATTGTATGACGGTTATAGTGGTACGCGAGTGAAAATGGGGCCATTTTTGGGGCATCTGTGCGTGGCTAAGTGCGCTCTGGTCGGCTGGTAGGATTGGTCCAGAATCTTCCGACAAATCTGTGCCTTGACTGGCACACAAAAAAATGGGGCCTATACCGATTGAAACGGCATAGGCCCCGACCCATGTTCGCTTATGGTAGACTTAGTCTGCGCCAAGCCAACACTATTGCGTCGGCTCCCTGAACGGCCACCTACACCTTTGGCTCCATCTACCAGGTTGGATTGCGCGGTAACTTTACTGATAGCTTATATGCAGCAGCGGTGCCTCACTCGCACCCCCGTCGAAAGACTCAGCTTCCCGAGTTCCCGCCGA
>CAYGBH010000581.1:0-2124 GCA_964348055.1 uncultured Pirellulales bacterium | reverse complement strand
TGGTTTGACATATTTGAAATCAAAAAATTTGACGAACCACACGAATCTGCAGGACAAGTACTATTAGAGGTAGACCGAGACGAGAGCACAATTGTCGACCATACAAAAAGACTACAGTGTCCGAAATGCGACGACGTTGTAATGATGAGGCACTTCTTCAGCGTCAAAAAGGAAGTCGAGGTCGATGAATGTCCGGGCTGCGGAGGCATCTGGCTGGACGCCGGCGAGCTGGGCAGAATACGGAGTCTGTTCAATACCGAAGAGGAGCGAAACAAGGCAACTGATGACTATTATTCAGAGATTTTTGGCAATCAGCTTCCCGAAATGAAAGCCAAAGCCGACAAAGCCCAGAATATTGCAAATATGTTCCGCTTTATCTGCCCGAGCTATTACATTCCGGGAAAACAGAATTGGGGAGCCTTTTAGCCCTCTTAGACAATGTTCACGCAACCGAACGTCGCCTAATCGCTCACCACGGTTTACTCTGTTAGAGAGGTGAATGAAACATTTTCCAACACGGCGAGAGAAATTTCTCCAACGGCCTTGACGGCAACCCGCCCCCCAGTTACAATTCCTCGGCTTTTTGAACATGAATAATAGTTTACGGAGGTGCTGTGCGCTCATGCGTAATGTGAACGAATTATTGAAAGAAAAGATGGACCCTGAAAATTACAGCAGGCTTATGGCCGTCGATAACGTAAAGATACATGAATTTGTTGCCGATGCGATTGAGCTTGCAGGCCCGCAGGCCGTTTTTGTCTGCACGGATTCTGAACAAGACGTCAAATACGTCCGTGAAATGGCCATCAAGAGTGGGGAGGAGCATCCACTTGAAACGCCGGGACATACTTATCACTTCGATGGATACTACGACCAGGCCCGCGATAGGAAAGCAACAAAGTATCTGGTGCCAAAAACCGAGACATTGAGCAAGGCGTTGAATCAGATAGAGCGAGAGGAAGGCCTTGCTGAGGTGCGCGGTTTGCTCAAAGATTCCATGAAGGGCAGGACCATGATTCTTCGGTTCCTGTCGTTAGGTCCGACCGGTTCGATTTTCAGTATTCCCTGTGCACAGGCGACTGATTCGTGGTATGTGGCGCACAATGAGGATTTGCTTTATCGAAGCGCTTATGAGCAGTTTTGCAAAATTGGAAAGAATGAAAATGTTTTCTGTTTTCTTCATTCAGCTGGCAAAATGAACGAAAATATGATCAGCGTTAACGTGGAGAATAAGCGTGTCTATATGGATTATACAAAGGATACGATTTACAGCGTCAACACCCAGTATGGCGGCAACACTATGGGTCTTAAGAAACTGGCTTTGAGGCTTACGATCCGCCAGGCCGACCGGGAAGGCTGGCTGGCTGAGCACATGTTTATATCAGGTGTTTATGGTCCCGGAGGACGCAAGACCTACTTGGCAGGTGCTTTTCCCAGCGGCTGTGGCAAGACCTCGACAGCGATGCTGCCGAATGAGACTATAATGGGTGATGATATTGCATATTTTAGAAATATTGACGGCCAGTTCCGTGCTGTAAACGCCGAAGCAGGGATCTTTGGTATTATTCAAAACGTCAATGCCCAGAATGACCCTACAATATGGGATGTCTTACATAAACCCGGCGAGGTGATTTTCGGAAATATGCTTGTTGCGGATAACAAGCCTTACTGGCTGGGTATGGGAACCGAAACTCCGGAGAAAGGCGTTAATTTCTCAGGGAAATGGTTCAAAGGAAAGAAAGATGCCAAAGGAAATGAGATACCGCTGGCTCATAAGAACGCAAGATACACAGTGGCTTTGAAGGCGCTGGCCAATTGTGACCCTGAGTTGGACAATCCTGACGGCGTTGTGCTCGGAGGGGTAATGTACGGAGGCCGTGACGGCAAAGCATCCGTGCCTGTTCAGCAGAGTTTTGACTGGGCACACGGCATAATTTTATACGGTGCTTCGCTTGAGACAGAGACCACCTTTGCGATTATCGGCACCGAAGGCGTGATGGAAATCAACCTGATGAGTATTCAGGACTTTCTGGCAATTCCTCTTGGCAAGTATATTCAGAATAATATCGATTTTGCGCAGGGGCTGAAGAATCCACCTCTGGTATTTGGTGTAAACTACTTCCT
>CAYGBH010000580.1:0-2173 GCA_964348055.1 uncultured Pirellulales bacterium | reverse complement strand
GTCGGCCGGTTCAGCAGTTGTGGGATTATATGAATCCCTGCGTACTCTGCCCGCGCAAGTGCAAAGTCGACCGCAGCAAGGGAGAGACTGGCTTTTGTGGCATTGCTTGTTTACCTGTCGTTAGCTCCGTGAATCCACATTTTGGCGAGGAAAGCGTACTTGTCGGCTCCGGCGGCTCGGGCACTATATTTTTCGCCGGCTGTAACTTGGGCTGTGTCTTCTGTCAGAATTTCGACATTAGCCATCATCGCCGCGGACGCCAGGTGACGATTGAGCAGTTGGCTGGCTCTATGCTCGAATTGCAGGATTACGGCTGCAGCAATATCAATTTCGTTACGCCTACCCACGTTATCCCGGCTATCACGGCGGCCATTGAACTGGCGCGCAAGGACGGCCTGACACTGCCGACAGTTTACAACTCCGGCGGCTATGATTCGGTTGAGACGCTAAAGCTTCTTGATGGCTTCGTAGATATTTATATGCCGGACATGAAGTATTCGGATTTCGAATCTGCCGAGGAGCTGTCCCATGCAGCCGACTACTGGCAGGTAAACCAGGCGGCTGTCAAAGAGATGCATCGCCAGGTAGGTGACCTTCAAACGGAAAAGGGCCTGGCAACACGCGGCCTTTTAGTAAGGCATCTGGTTTTGCCGGACAATCTGGCGGGCAGCTTTGAGATTATAGACTTTTTAGCCGAAGAAATTAGCCCTACAACCACCATCAACGTTATGGCCCAGTATCGTCCGTGTTACAAAGCCTCTGCGCATCCTAAGATAAACCGCCGACCCACGCTTGAAGAAATCCAATCCGCCCGCCGATATGCAATCCAAAAAGGCCTCAACGTCCTTTTGTAGTTCATGTTTCTTTATTAGTTAAACGAGCATCGAGTTAGTCCTTAGCCCCATGCTTACGTAACAGACTGCTTAATCCTTGATAATCCATCTCTATTGCTATCTGTAAAGCAGTTGAGCCAGCCTTGGTCTTTAAGTCGATATCGGCACCGTTTGCAATCAGTAGTTCAATCACGTCTTTGTAGCCCCAACGGGTCGCACAGTGCAAGGGAGTCTCACCGGTATTGTTTTTTACATTGACGTCAGCACCATTGGCAATGAGTAATTTAGCCACATGCTTATCCCCTTGTTGAACAGCATAGTGCAAGGGTGTCTCACCATAATATTGGTCCTTCGTGTTGACGTCAGCCCCCTTTACTATCAGCAATTCGATAACCCCGTTCTTGTCTCCCGCTTCATCCCTAAACTTAGGAAAAGCGTCGTATATGTCCGTTATCGAGTCAGTGTGATGAGCAGACCAGATATTAACGAAATAGCGGTTTTTAAGGATTTTTTCAGCAAGTTTGTCTAAGGTTATCCTCGCTACAAGATCACCGAAGGGGAGATAGTCAACCTCAGCTCTATCTGTATAGAAGGAGTGAATTATTCCTTCGTACCGGGAGACATCGTGCCGTGCAAGACATATAAGGGCCATTGCACGAATCACTGGATTATCATTCCGCACCATCTTCAGGAATTTATCTTCTTCAAAAGGTTTCGATAGAATTAAAGATAAGGTATAGAAGTAACCAGGCGTTTCGTAATATCCTACTGCGTATCCTGAGACTGTATCCAAATCGTCCAAGTGACGTTCAGCCACTTCCTTTATAAGACGGTCGAGCTGTGCATCCGGGGATTGAAGCAGACGGCGAGTATAGTAGACATCAACGAAGTTGCCCCAGTTTAGCTCAAGGGCCCTCTTCCAGTCGGCAACCGCCTGTTCAGAGTTGCCTTTTTTTGCCCAGGCTCGGCCCCGGCGGAAATACGCATCGTCGTTTTCTGGGTCCAGCCGACAAGCGGATGTGTAATCCTCAATTGCTCGGTCAAATTCATTCTGCCAAGAAAAGTAGTCAGCTCGTTTAAAGTAACCACGAGAGTCTTTGGCTTGAGGTAATTTCGCTATGTCTCTGTGGCCGCCCACAGCAAGTGCCAGCGGTGTTACACCATGCTCGTTTTTTGCATTTATATCAGCACCTTTTGCAATCCAGAATTCCACCATATCTTTTTTGCCGTGTTCGGCAGCCAGATGCAAAGGCGTTGTCTCTGCCTTATCCGATGGGCCGATGTCAGCACCTTTGGCTAATAGAAATCCAACGATATCTGTACGGCCTTGCCGCGCCGCA
>CAYGBH010000579.1:0-2207 GCA_964348055.1 uncultured Pirellulales bacterium | reverse complement strand
TTCCGTCCATCTGGTGTCTTCGTCAAAGCCCGTATCGACCAGCGGCACTGGCTCGCTTCCGGACTCGGCAAGTTCTTGCCCGTCGTGGTTGGAGGCGACAGCGTTATGATGTCAATGTACCCGACCCAGACGCCGGTTCGACTCGTCGGCGAGGATGACTTGCGCCTGAGCGGTCTGCTGTGGCCTGAAGCTAGAAAGCGGCTCGCCAATTCGTCCTTTGCGACTGTCGAACGCCATGGCCGCGGCCAGGTGATACTTTTCGCTTCAAATCCAACGTATCGTGGCTGGTATCCGGCAATGGAAAGGCTGTTTTTGAATGCTGTTTTTCTGGGTCCGGGCATGGGTACAAGCCAGAAAATGCCTTGGTAGCGCAGGACGGTAATGAAGCCCTAACATTTTCTTCGTTACGGAGACCGCTCATGACACTTCACTCCAGGTACATCGCATCTTTTCTAGCCGCGGCGCTTTTGGCTGTCGCGACAGTTTCATCACACGCCGAACCGACAAAGATGACGACAAGAATGAAAGGGAGAAAACTCCGTGGTGATTTTGAAACAAATTGTTTTGTGCTACTAAAATCATCCCAGGCACAGGAATGCCTGATAATAGATCCGGGATTTTCGCCTGATATCATAGTGCTTGTGGATGCTTTTTAGAATAGTTTTGCTGTTATGATTTGGAAAACCCAATCTGAGCATATTTTATGGAGCAAAAAAAAATGGCCAGGACAAAGACAGTTTTCTTAAACCAACAAGAGATGGATCTGATTCATGCTCAAAGTATAAAAAGCCTGCAGGAAATTGGCATAAAAGTTCACAGCAAGCCCGTTCTTGAAATACTTGAGAAGAACGGAGCGGGTGTGGATTACAATGCGATGGTTGCTAAAATTCCTGAAAAGATGGTTAACCAGGCTCTTGAAAGCGTTCAAAAGGAATTTACACTATGCGCCCGCGATCCAAAGCGTGATCTGAAGGTTCCTACAAAAACATATCCGTGGGTGACTACCAGCGGACTTTCAGTTTTTGTTTATGATTATGAAACTGGAGAGTATCGTGATTCCACCAGAAAGGATATTGCTGCGTTCACAAGACTTGGAGATGCAGTTGATTCAGCTGATTTTCTCTGGACGGCATTAACCGCAAGAGATGTTACACCTCTTGCCCATGGTCCCCATGAATTGTGGGTGACCATGCAAAATACTACCAAGCATGTTCAGGGTGTTACAGTGCAAAGTGCTGAAGATGCAAAAGTGCAGATTGAGCTGGCAGCTCTTATAGCAGGAGGAAAAGAAGAGTTGAGAAAACGTCCTCTCTTTTCTGTAATTGCATGCCCGATCGCACCATTGACCTATGAGGAAGGCTCTGTTGAAGCGCAGGTAGAACTGGCGAAAGCCGGAATACCGGTTGCTTCCATGTCTATGTCAGTGGGTGGTTTATCTGCTCCTGTTCCAGTGGCAGGAATGTTGGTAAATGCTAACACTGAAAATCTGGGAAGTATTGTAATCTCACAAATGGCAGCACCTGGTGCACCCCACATTTATTGTTCCGAGTCAGCGCCAATGGATATGACAACAGGCAGCATAAACTATAATTCAGTTGATAAGAGTTTTCTAAGCATCGGGCTGGAACAAATGGCAAAAAGATACAGTCTGCCATCTCTTGTTGCTGATGGCGGATGGGGTAAAGCGATAGAAGGCTGCATTTCAGGAGTGATGACGCCTGTTACTCAACTTATAGGAATAATGGGCGGATCAGACCTCGTTACCGGTCTGGGTTCGGTTGATTCTGCTAAAGGAATCTCTTTTGAACAGCTTATTATTGATTCGTATATGTGGGATTGCTGCAAGAATTATCTGCATGAAGTAGAAATATCAGAAGAGAAGATAGGTTTGGATGCTGTTAAAGAAGTTGGGCATGGCCATGATTTCCTGACGCATCCTCACACTCTGAGATATCTTAGAGGCGAGCTCACATTCTGGGAGAGAGAAAAACTTGACCTGCTGGAGATGGACGATAAAGAAGTGCCTGCTGAAGCTAACAGAATAGTGAAGAGCATATTGGATAAGCATCAGGTTGAGCCGCTTGCAAATGACCTCATTGAAAAGGGCGATGCAATTATTGCAAAGTATGAAGATACAGTGGGTATTTAAGATACATGATTATTGCAATGTAATATGAACATTGATAGGATAATGCATCGTTCTCTAA
>CAYGBH010000578.1:0-2216 GCA_964348055.1 uncultured Pirellulales bacterium | reverse complement strand
GGGAGATTTATACTTAGGCGATGGCATCAGAACCAAAGCAAAATAAGCCGGTGAGGGACATGCTATGACCAAAAAGCAAGATTTAATCGGCTATTGTGGCCTTTATTGCGGCGACTGCGCCGGCTATACGCAGACAGTGGCAAATTTAGCGAGAGACCTGAGAAATGAACTGAGGCGCCACCGGTTAAGGCAAATGGCTGATGCGCTGGCAAAGGTGCCTTTCTTCAAGGAATTCAAGGACTACGACAAGTGTTATAACCTGCTGGGCACAATGGTTAAAATGCGCTGCAAGAGGACCTGCAGAGGCAACGGCGGGCCGCCAAACTGCAAGATAAGAAATTGTAGCAGAAAGAAAGGACTCGATGGCTGCTGGCTGTGTGGCGATTTCCAGACCTGCGAAAAGCTCAGGTTCCTGGAAGAGCACCACGGCACGGCCCATTTAAGGAACCTGCGAAAACTCAAGAGACAAGGCCCCGCCGCCTTCGTCAAAGGAAAAAGATACTGGTACGCGCCCAAATAAGACCTCGCCATCGAATTGACGGGGCAAAACTTTAGATAAGAAGCTCTGGTATTATCATCCAATTGAGCTGCCACTGATTCTCACCGCAGCAGTCTAAGCAAACGATACCGGCGTTCTTGAATGCCACCGCACTGGCCGATTCGCTGCCGGTCAAAAGCAGCGACGCCAGCTTATCCAAAAAAGGCAGATGACCAACAAGCATAATATCGTGCTGGGCTGTCTCAATCTCATTTTTGATAACCGTAACATCGTCATTCGGCGCCAGGCTGTCACGAGCAATCATCTCTATCCTTATCTCCACAACTTCAGCCAACGCATCGGCTGTCTGGGCAGCACGCTTCTTGCCGCTGTGCCACAAATAATCGACAGACAGGTTTAAGGTTTTGATAAATGCAGCGATTTTCTGTATATCCCGGTGTCCATCTTCAGTCAGCGGCCTTTCAGGGTCGGCCTGCGCCGAAGCTGCTTTTGCATGCTGGACAAGGTACAGTGTCATTTTTGACCTCCCTTCGTCAAAATTCATATGAGATTATTATAGCATAACTGCCTAATTCAACAACGCGTTATGCGATTTCCGGCAATCAGCGGTACTGTATTGTTGACAGGTCGGTCATTCAAAGATAATATATCGCTTTTGTGAGAATTTTGGAGTGTTGAGAATGACTAATGTAACCCTGGTTACCGGTGATGGAATCGGGCCGGAAATTGCAGATGCTGCGCGTAGATGCGTCGACGCCACGGGTGCCGGAATCAACTGGGACGTGGCCCAGGCGGGCGTGGAGGTAATGGAAGAGCTTGGGACCCCCCTGCCGGACGCCACTGTCGAATCAATCAAGAAGAACGGCGTTGCGTTAAAAGCCCCAATTACTACGCCTGTCGGAAAGGGCTATAGGAGCATAAATGTGCATCTTCGCCAGACGCTCGATTTATATGCGTGCCTTAGACCCTGCAAAAGCTATGAGGGCGTGCGCAGCAGGTACTCCGGTATCGACCTTGTGGTCGTGCGCGAAAATACCGAAGACCTCTATGCAGGCATCGAATTTCAAAAAGGCAAAGACGAGACAGCTGAGATTATCGACTGGCTAAACAAACACAGCAGCCGAAAGGTAAGCAGCGATTCCGGCATAAGCATAAAACCCATTTCGGTCGAAGCCACTGAGCGAATAGTGCGCTTCGCCTTTGATTACGCCCGTAAAATGGGACGCAAAAAAGTAACAAGTGTTCACAAAGCTAATATTATGAAATTCTCCGATGGACTGTGGCTCGAAGTAAGCCGGCAGGTCGCAAAGGAATATCCGGACATCGAATTTGAAGACCGCATCGTTGACAATATGTGTATGCAGTTGATTCAAAAGCCGGAACTTTATGATGTGCTCGTGCTGCCGAACCTTTACGGCGACATAATCAGTGACCTGTGCGCCGGTCTGGTCGGCGGACTGGGCGTGGCACCCGGCGCAAACATCGGCGAAAAAGCAGCTATTTTCGAGGCGACACACGGCAGCGCACCGAAATATAAAGGCCAAAACAAAGTCAACCCGACGGCCTTGATACTCAGCGGCGTGATGATGTTAAGACACATAGGTAAAACAGCCGAAGCAGACAAGCTGGAAAATGCGGTCGCCGCCGTAATTGCCGAGGGCAAAAGCGTTACGTACGATATGAAACCCGACCGCAACGACCCGACCGCTGTCGGAAC
>CAYGBH010000577.1:0-2221 GCA_964348055.1 uncultured Pirellulales bacterium | reverse complement strand
TGGATTTTAATAGATATGTCTGACAAAGCTATATTTTTAGACCGTGATGACACCCTGATTGAAGACCCGGGCTATATTAATTATCCCGACCAGATAAAGCTGCTCGATGGTGTCGCTGAGGCACTTATCGAGCTTAAAGCCCTTGGGTATAAGCTGATTATCGTCACCAATCAATCGGCTGTCGCACGCGGGATTGTTACCGAAAAAGTACTCGGCGAGATTCATAACCGCTTAAAACAACTGCTGACTGAAAAGGGTGTATTTTTAGACCGGATTTATTACTGCCCTTACCATCCTGACGGAGCCGTCGCAAAATACCGCAAAGAAAGCAACTGCAGAAAGCCGAACCCGGGAATGTTGCTGAAGGCAGCCGACGAGATGGATATAGACCTTGGCCGGTCCTGGTGCATCGGCAATAGCAGCAGTGACATAGAGGCCGGTCTGCGGGCAGGGTGTAAAACGATATTGATAGATCTGCCTTCCCATCAAAAACAGCTCAGTCCAGGCCAGCCGAGGCCGGACTACAGGGCTGTAAACATTAAGGAGGCGGTAAATATCGTAAAAAAATACCACCGCTGCCCCGATGTCGCCGTAGTCACAACCGGGCCGTCCTCCACCGGCCAAGCTGAACCGGTTCCACAAGCCGCTGAACAGGCTTCTCAAGAGACTGAACCGATTTCTCAAACCGAGCAAGAGCAACCCCAATCAGAACCGGTAGAGCGGCAAACGCGACACCCAGAGCAGGGAATTGCCGGCGACAGAACCGAACAGCTGTTAAACAACATCCTGAGACAACTAAAAAGGATGCATCGGGACGATATGTTTGGTGAGTTTTCGATAATGAGACTGATGGCCGGGATTATACAAATTGCTGTTCTGTTTTGCTTGCTGATAACTATATGGTTCCTGATGAGCCCGGACAAGCAGGATATTTCGGTTTTAATTGCACTTGGATTTGCTATGGTTCTTCAGCTTATGTCACTAACCTTTTACATAATGCAGGGACGAAGATAAGTTCGGTGCAAAGCGTGAAGCGATATATAGAGCATAAAGTGGATACATGCGCCTCTGAAGCGCCTGTTAGCAACGTGCGTAACTACAGGCAGATACGAGATACGAATATTTTAGTCTGGCTTCCTTCTCCTATGGGTGATGCTATTCTTTGTACACCGGCCTTGAGGGCTATCCGCAAACATTTCAAATCCTGCGAAATCTCATTTTTCGCCAAGGGCGTGGTTCGCGAGGTTTTATCACCAAGCAGCTTTAATGACAGATGGCTCGAACAACGGGACAAGAATCCGTTTGCCGCTGCAAAAATGTTCAAGAAGCATAAGTTCACGCACACAATCCTCTTCAAGAACTCCTTTGCTTCAGCACTGTCGGTTTCCTTAGCAGGGATACCATCGCGTATCGGCTATGCCCGCGAAGGACGTGGTTTTTTGCTCACTGACAAACTCTACCCGACGAAACTGCCGAACGGCAGATTCAAGCCCCTTTCCATGATTGACTATTATCTTGCAATCGCATCATGGTTAGGTTGTGACACAGCCGACAGAAATCCTGAACTGCTTATCGACGCGCAAGACGAACAGAACCTCTGCGGCAAATTGCCACAAGTCTTGAATCCCGATGGCCCGGTTGTTGTTATTGTGCCGGGTGGAGCATTCGGCCCGAGCAAGTGCTGGGTCAGCGAAAGGTTTGCACAAACTGCCGATTGGCTGATTACTAACTACAACGCAACGGTTGCCATATCAATTGCATCCAATCCTACTGAGAAGCAAATCGCAAAGGAAATTTGCGAGTCAAGCAAACATAATATCATCAACCTGGCAGAGATGGCTATAAGTCTTGGTGAATTAAAAGCACTCTTTTCCATTGCGGATTTGGTGATAAGCAACGATACAGGTCCACGGCATATAGCTATAGCTCTGAGACGAAAGGTCGTCACCCTTTTCGGGCCGAACAACCCAGCCTGGACAAATACCGGCTACGAAAATGAGATTCAAATAGTCAGCGACGCCCCCTGTGCTCCCTGTGACAAGTCAATATGCAAAAAGCCAGAACACTTATGTATGCAGTCAATCACGGTGGATAGGGTTTGTGGGGCCGCAAAAGAATTGCTTGAGAAAGAACAGGTGGTGAGTAGTCAGTGTTGAGTGGTTAACAGGTCTATGCTGTCAGTTGTGATTATTACATTAAATGAAGAGGCGAAAATCAGAGA
>CAYGBH010000576.1:0-2232 GCA_964348055.1 uncultured Pirellulales bacterium | reverse complement strand
CCCATCTGTAAAGGCAGAGTCCAGCCGGCCATATCATATGGGGCTTCGGGCGGCCCTCCGGGATATGAGAATCGGTCCGGATATACCTGCCGTTCCATCATATCGTTCAGATGAGAACGGTATGGCTGTGAGCAATAGAGAATGTATGTCCCGGCCGGATAGGACACGCCATCGGCCAAAAATTCCTCCTCCGCCTGATGCACCTCGACTCCCGTAGCGTGCAGAACTGACAGCATTTCCGCTGCGGTTCGAGGCTCGAATTGGTCCGGAGGAACCAGCCAAGCAAACGGCGGCTCTGTCTTGCCACGTTCTATCGCGTCGCGTCCCAGCTTGATTTTGTTGCTTATAAACAGATCATGATACCGCGCCGCCAGCGTGAACAGGCTCATACAGGCTATCTTTTCATAATCCACAATATCTCGCAGCCGCCACCAACCACCAAGCCATGGGTCGGGGAAGTTGGTCGCGATAACATAATCCGGCATGCCTCGACGTCCTCCGCGAAGCTCGCTTTTGCGTTGGAAAACAGGCGAGGCAATCAGTACACTGGCCGCTTCAGTGAGTATTCCTGTTATGTTATGGCGGTATGCTGTAGTGCGAAAGCCTCCCTGCCACCAGTTATCGTACATCGCGCTGTTGAGAATCCCTTTCTTGCCCGCCCGGGTAAGCTCCGCCGCCATGTGTCCCCCGATGATCAGCATCATATGGTCGTTCAATGGATGGACATTTGGATTTTTCGGGTCGAAGAACGGCGGAACAAAAAGCCTCGCTCCGGAATTGCCCATTTGGTGAATATCATATGCTATGTTGGGCAGCCATTCTTTGTAAATTACTCTGGTTACCAAGCGGGTCTCCTTGAGATTCAGCATGAACCAGTCACGGTTGTTGTCATGGCCAGCATACTTGTGATAAAGCCAGGGCATCCCCGTACCTTCCCATGGTTTTCCGAGCGACCGTTCGTACCAGTCGATGACCTTGTTAAGCCCGTCAGGGTTGGCACTGGGTATTAGCACAATTACCGTCCGTTTGAGAATTTCCTGGATTTCGGGTGAAGTCCCGGTAGCCAGGTCATACAGCAGCTCCATTGCCATCTGGCTCGACGCTATCTCCGTGGAATGCAGGTTGCAATTCACTAATACGACCACTTTTGCATTTGCGATAAGGTTTCGTTCATGCTCCTGGCCTTTGATTAATCGCGGGTCCGCAATTTTCTTTTGGTCTGCCATTGCCCGGTTGAGCCGCTGTGGTGTGGCGTCATCTGTAATCTCCGCAAGGAACATTTTTTGGCCTTCCGTGGTCAGCCCAATCTCGCGTACGTTTACTCGCCGGGAGTTTTTGCCCACGTGTTGAAAATATTCACGAATTTTCTCATAGCGTGCAATTTTGTAATCGGCTCCGACCTTATGCCCGATTAAGGCCTGAGGTTGTTGGATCTGACCGGCAACGGTACATCCAGGGTTAAGTAACAAAAATAACACATGTAACACTAAAGCCAGACAAAACAAATTTTTCCGCTTCATTTTTGCCTCCTTCCATCAAGAATACAGACGACAGAAAAGTTCTGATCTCTGACTTCTGAGTTCTGACCTTACCTGATGCTCTGATAACCTGATAAACATTTTCCCTACAATACCCACAATGCGGCCCGATTGCAAGACAAAGCCTTTGGGCTTTTTATATCTTGCGTTTGGGAAATCGAAAATTGGGTCCCGAACCCGGTAATCCATAGGATGCCTGTCGGCATAAACGAAAAATATTCGAGAGGCGGCTTGATAGCGGGGCGGTATTGTTGTATGTTTATATCGCATTAGGGCAGTGAACCTCCTTCGCCTCGTCCTTCGCAGCACTACGGAGGATGGTACGTTTTGTCTAAAATTTTAATTGATAAGGAGAATATAAATGAATCCATTTCACAAAACTCAAAAGACCAAGGGCAGGCCCAGTCAATCCGGTATCTATGTTTACTTTTCTATAATCTTAGCTATGATATCCTGCTTTTTTTTGGGTAGTTGTGGAGCGAACGCACAAGCACACGTCAGCGGGCAGACACAAACACCATTTGTCGAGCCGGCTAATTATGACCCAGACATACCAGCACCTGAATCAATAATAGGTCACGCGGTCGCTGAAAAGGCGGTTCGCTATCCTACACTTATCCGCTATCTGCAAACTCTGGCTAAAGCCTCCGAGCGGGTGACACTTACAGCCTACGGTAAAACATATGAAGGCCGT
>CAYGBH010000575.1:0-2268 GCA_964348055.1 uncultured Pirellulales bacterium | reverse complement strand
CGTCCGATGAACCAGTTTGCTACATCGAGATTGTGCACATGCTGCTCGACAATGTGGTCACCGCTCATTTCCGTAAAGCTGACCCAGTTGCGGACCATGTAGCTGGCGTCGCTTTCGCCGGGCTCCTTGGTTCTGTACCAGAGCTGGCCGCCACACCACCATACGCGTGCTGATAGAATCCTGCCGATAGCACCCTGCTGGATGGCTGCGGCTGTTTCGAGGTAAGGCTTTTGGTGACGACGCTGGGTACCGGCGACAACGCCCAGACCTTTGCGCTTGGCAATTTCGCCGGCGGCAATAATACGGCGTATACCTGGTGGGTCAACGGCGACAGGTTTTTCCATAAATACGTGTTTGTTGGCCCGGACGGCTGCCTCGAAATGCACCGGCCGAAAATTCGGGCTCGTTGCAATAAGGACATACTCCGCATCCGTGGCCAGCACCTTTTTATAGCCGTCAAATGTCGTGAACACATGCTCTCTGGGCACGTTGTACTCCTTGGCCACTGCTTCAGCCCTGTCCTTCTGGACGTCAGCTATGGCAATGACTTTGACGCTCGGCCCAATCATCTTGGCGGCATTATGATAGTCCTTCAGAGCGCCTTTGCCACGACCGCCACAGCCGATAAGGGCGACCTTAAGTTCCTCATTGCCGGCGGCGTAGATACTGTGCGAACCGGCGGTCATGGCGGCAACGGACACCGCTGCCGAGGTCTTGAGAAAATCTCTGCGGGACACTTTGCTGATTTTGTTGTTTTTAACTTTCATATTCGGCTCCTTAAAAATGAATTAACTGTTACTTTGCCGGTTTTTATAGCTGCGAATGGACTTTCATCCTCCAGCGGCACAATAGTAGCTATAAATTCTAACCGAAAACAAGCCATCCGAAAAGAACAAAGTTTGAGTTTTTACCGGCAGCACAATGGCTTGGCGTTTGTTTGATTGCTTTATCTTTGTGAGGATTGTTCCCGAACAGATTGTGCGTTTCGTGAGGATTTTCTTTCAGATTGTTTATTCTGCGAACGTCAATAACCAGTAATCGATAATCAATTAAGAAGGGCCCATACCGAATCAATCGGTATAGGCCCCGAACTGATGTAAATATCCTATATCAGCCGCGCGACCAATTGCCGCTCAGTTGGCTTGTCATTATGGAGCCAGCTGATACAGCCGAATATCGTCTAAGTACAATTTACCACTGGCACCATTGCCGTCGATCCCAATAGCCAGCTTCGTGACATTCTGCACGCCGGCGCCAAGCGGTGCAAGGTCGATATTCCACTGTTTCCATTCTACTTTCGATATGTCACCGGCATCGCCGTCATAGACCACCTTGGAGCCGTCGACCTTCACGTACAACTGCCCGGTGTTGCCCTCAGTGCCGTGGAAGTACAGCACCAATGTCGTAGCGCCGGCTTGCGTCCAATTCTGCCCAACGGCAAAAGTGCGTTCGGCCTCTGAATATGCTGCGGCACCGGTGTTGCTGTAGGCAAACGGCATCGATTGCTTGCCGCCGTGAACGATAGTTTGCTCGCAAAAAGGAGGAATCTCATAGCCAACGACAGAGCCGTTTGTCGCGACGCCGTATCCGTCTATCCATACGTTAAATATCCTCTTGCTCTCGGCCTCAGTGGCCTCAAGGTCATTGTAGCTCTCGAAATCATCCACGACAAGATGGTCGGTTGTCGTAAAGCTCCAGAGATTGCTTTCCCAAGTAGTTGGGGTCTGGGCTTCATTGACCTCATTAATCTTCCAGTAGTAAGTCACACCTAAATCGAGGGCCAAGGGACCATAGCTGGTCACGGCCACGTTGACAACAGGGGCAGTACCATCTGTCACAGCCTGCTGGTCGGTGCTAATGTACACATCGTGCGTAGCTGCCCCTCTTCCCGCTGTCCAGTCGAGGACCACATCCAGGTCTACACCTGTTGCCCCATCCTCTGGGTAAGGCTCTCTTGCCGAGGCAGGTATGTATATGAAGCGCACCTCGCTCAGACCGTATTGGGGCATGATGCCTCCCCAGTTGCTGTTAGCCGTGAGCCTGACGTACTTTCCTGCCGCGCCGCCCAAATCAATAGTGGTATTGTGAGCGTAATCGGGCATACCAGGGGCTTGGGCAAAAGTGTGAGTGGTACCCAGTGTCGTATATTCTGTGCCATCAACCGAATATTCGATGGTAACATCTTTGAACCCTAAACCGAGAAGAGGCTCAATCATTCGATTCGAGTTCCATACCCACATCTCGTGCAGTTTGTAAACCTTGTCGAAC
>CAYGBH010000574.1:0-2269 GCA_964348055.1 uncultured Pirellulales bacterium | reverse complement strand
CAATTTTTATTCTCAAACAGGCGAAAATACAAATAAAAAACGCAGCTTGTTTTTTTCCAACAGGCTGCGTTTTATCCAATCTAACAAATTTTTTACAGCAAGTCACCGCTCGCCTGTCGGAAATATATCGGCAGGCCACCACCAGTTACTGATATTTTTGCGGCTAATTTGCTTCATAATCTTTTATTAAATCAATTCAGTGCACCTCTGTCAAGGAAAATCACAAAAATTTATAGCAATACCCCCCTCTCCTTCTACGCCTTTGTGAAATGACATAGCCCTTTCAAAGGCCGAATCCCACCGCTGCCTGTATGTTCAGACAGCACGACGATGCCGCAGCCGGTCCAACGCCACTGCCACAACGATAATCGCGCCGGTGATAATCTCCTGCACCCAGTTCGGCAGCCCCCTCTGCGTGCATCCGGAAGCGATAACGGTCATAATCAGCGCCCCCACCAGCGTACCGAGAATGGAACCTTCCCCACCGCCGAGGCTGCCGCCGCCAATTACCACCGCGGCTATCACATTTAGCTCCAGCCCTACCGCAACCGTGGGGTCACCCACGGTCAACCGCGAAAACTGCATAAGCCCGGCCAGCCCGGCAAACGCCCCGCACAGGGTGTAAACTAATACCTTGACCCGCTCCACAGCTACGCCGCACAGCCGGGCCGTTTGCTCGTTCGAACCGATGGCGAACGTGTGTCTGCCCAGCCGGGTGTAACGCAACAGTGCCGCCATGACCACCGCCAGAACAATCAAAAGCCAGACACCCGGCGGCAACAGCATCCAGCTTCGCTCTTTTGGCAACGAGGCCAGCAGCTCCTCCAGCCATCTGAGCCGTTCCGGGTCAACATCGATTTTCTGCTCCCGTCCGATACCCTTGGCCGCCCCGCGAACCACCAGCATCATACCCAAAGTAACAATAAACGGCACCACGCGCAGCCGTGTTATCAGCATCCCACTAATCAGCCCGAAAAATGCCGCCGCCGCCACGCCTCCAAGTGCCGCCGTCAGCGGACCAGCGCCGGCATACTGCAGCAGCCAGGCAATTACCACCGTGCTCAACGCCACGATCGAACCGACGGACAGGTCAATCCCGCCTGAAATAATCACCAACGTCATGCCCAATGCCGCAACGCCTACAATCGTTGTCTGCCGGGCAATCATTTCCAGGTTCCTCGCCGTAGCAAAACTCGGTGGCGCAATCAGCACAAACAATCCGTACACTGCCACCAGGGCCAATACCGGGCCCAGAGTGTTCAGCCAGTTCCGCCAATTCGACCCGAATTTTTCCGCCGACTCCAACTGCTTGTCACTCATGCACTTGCCTCCTGTCCGGTTGCCTCCAGCATCAGCTTGTGCTCATCCACCTCATCAATCGGATGCGTCAGGCCAAGCCTTCCGCGGCACATCACCGCCACCCGGTCGCAGACACCCATCAATTCTGGTAAGTAACTACTTACCATCAGCACCGCCTTGGGCGCCCGCCCTTCGGCAGCCGAACCGCTTGCCAATGCGTCTATCAATTTGTAAATCATCGCCTTGGCTGCTACGTCAATACCCCGCGTCGGCTCGTCCAGCAATAACACGTCTACGTCGTGCTGAAGCAATCGGGCCAGCGCCACCCTCTGCTGGTTGCCGCCCGACAGAGACGACACTGATTGTCGAGGCCCAAGACAGTGGATATCCAACCGTTCTAACCAGCGCCGCGTAGCTTTGTCCTGCCGACCCGGCAATACCAGCCCAAGCGGGCCAAAGCCCTTTAGTCTGGAAAGCGTTACGTTGTCCGCCACGCTCAGAGAAAGCGCCAAGCCTTCTTCCTTGCGGTCCTCGCTTAAGATGCCGGCGCCTTGCATCCATCGCCTCACCGGGGAAGCCGGACCGGTGTAAACCCCAAGGCGAATTCTTCCTTTATGCACCGGTTCAAGCCCAAAAAGGCACCGCAGCAATTCCGTTCGTCCCGCCCCTACCAGCCCGGCTATGCCCAACACCTCTCCGCGACGCAGCTGCAAACTGGCCGACTCAGGTTTCTCCACACCGGCCAAGTCTTCAATCTCCAAAATGACCTCCCCGGCTTTACGCACAGAGCGCGGATAAAGCTCCTCAACCTGCCGACCCACCATCAGCGCTATTATCTCGTCGGTCGTGATGGCAGCCACATCGCTGCTTCCGACTACTTTTCCGTCGCGCAGAACCGTCACCCTATCCGCGACGCGCTTGACCTCTTCGATAAAGTGCGAAATGTAAACGATGGCTTTGCCCTGCCGTT
>CAYGBH010000573.1:0-2273 GCA_964348055.1 uncultured Pirellulales bacterium | reverse complement strand
ATCAGGCCATCACGCTCCATGCGCAGTAACGCCACACGGCAACTCATCTCCTTCAAGCCGCCATCGGGTTTATACCACCCAAATACCTCACACACACGCCGAGAGATCTTCACGCGATTCAGCCGTTCGTCCAAGGCGATAATATTGCGTATCTTCTCCAGCTCTGCTCCAGAGAAGTCCCGGCCACAATAGCGATACGTTTGACTCTGCTCTTTCATGAGCTATCCTCATAGCCAGGTGCGTACTGTAATGTGGCCAAATGCTCTTTTGACATCGTCCAGGGTAAAAAACACGTTAAGTCATCCGGGACTTGACCCCGATTATCCGCGCAGGCCTGCAAGTACTCGGTCAACCATTTACGAGGATTGATATTCCAAAGCTTGAGCGTCTGAAAGATACT
This sequence comes from uncultured Pirellulales bacterium, assembly GCA_964348055.1. GTDB lineage: Bacteria > Planctomycetota > Phycisphaerae > Sedimentisphaerales > Anaerobacaceae > JAUXAL01. The sequence continues at coordinate 1,873 of CAYGBH010000573.1, read as the reverse complement.
AAACAGACACGCTGTAAAATGACCACTGGCGACCGAACCGGAACCATAGTAGTTTTTTCGCCCTAATGCTGCTATACGCATTCGTCGCTCGGCCTCACTGTTATCCATGGGAATCCACGGATGATCCACAAAGACCATCAAGCCTTCCCAGTGTTCTCTGAGGCTATTTAGACGTTTGGCTCTTTCAGGATGCAAATTGGCTTCAGTCAATTCCGATTCGAATTGTTGTTTCATGGCATCAAGGGCTTCTCGCAATGATCGATCGGCCTTTGCAAACTCTGCCGAATCAATCTCATGCTTAACACGCTGATTATTCAGATGAAAGATTTCACCGATGGAATCAACCCATCCCATAGCCCAGGCTTCGAGTTCACTAAAGCCATTGGCTGTATCCAAAAAGTCCCTTCGCACGTGAGTCCAGCAGAACGCCAGGATGACATCCTTGCGGTCTTTAGCAAAGGATTTGTAGGACGCAAATCGATCTACACTCAAAATCAGGACACTTACCACCTTCAAGTGGTTTTCAAGCACAGATGCAGCACGGCTGGGGTCCAGAATATAGACGACGGTACGGTCCGAAACAAAAACCCACATATGCCAACGGTAGCTCTTCTTAGCCTCAATGAACTCAAAGACTTGCCAACGGGTCTCATCGGCATGCAGATGTCTTTCTGTTTGATTCTTCTTGATGACCTCCCGCAAAACCGGTTCAAAGAGCGGAGCCAACTTTTTCAGACCATCTCCGATCGTTCCTGCCGCCATGTCGAATTCGATATCCTTGAACGACTCCAAAAGTCTATTGATTGGACGCTGATAGAGATACTTCTCCAGCAAGACTGTTACCCATACGGAGATACCCAGTTTGCCCTTGTCAATGAGTTTGGGCGGTCCTGCAGCGGTGATAATGCCCGGTATCTCCTGGCACTGACAGCTTTTCCTATACTTCTTTCGTCGAATCTTGCGTCGGTACGCACGCACCTTGACTTCGATAAGCTCCGAATCTTCAGTGCCAAGAAACGGATCGTCCTGATAGGGACATCCGCAGTGTGGACAGACGGCTTCATCTAGCCCAAAGACATCCTCAATAACCGGAAGGTGGCTGTAGTCCCGGCGCCCATGGCCGGGACTACCTGCCTGGTGACCTCTGCTTCTTTTCGGTTCGCCATCGGAGGACGCGACGGTGCATAAGTTGCTTTTGGCCTTGGGGTTCTTCTTCTCCGACTTACGGCCATAAAGCCTTTTTTCCAGATAGCGAATTCTGGCATTGAGTTGTTCAATCTCTTGCTTTAGTAATTGCTCTCTGGCTCTGGCTCTTTCAAGAAGGCTTTTATAGCCGTTCCTCTCACATCGCAACATCTGGTTTTCCTGCAGCAGATGCTGGAGATCGAGTGCTTCGCCTGTCGGGATTGCCTGCTGGTGAACACTGCTGTTTTCTTGTGTAACGGCTATCATGCCGGTGAATATAGCAAGGTCGCAGGTCCGTGTCCCGTTAAATCTTCAGAAATTGCAAAAAAATTACAAGCGACTGACGGGTTGAACGAATGTTTACCTATCTGATTCTTTAACATCAGCTATACCAATACTTTGCGCCGCAGCCTGCCGGATTAGCTGCGCCTTTAGTTGTGCCTGTTTCTTACGCCGAGAGGCCTTGGCCAATACGGCTGTCAAATCAGCTAAGGCCATCTCGGTAACCTCATGCGGCGTAGGACAATTTCGCAACAGCGCTGTTAATCCTCTTGCCGCGGTATCTGAAAACAAATCCTGCAGCTCCGGGAAATAGTCATCCAGCCAGCCAATTAGCCGATTCTGAGCTGCACCGAAGTTACGTAAAACTCGTTCGCGATATTTAGCTGCCCTCCTCAATTGCTGGTAA
>CAYGBH010000572.1:0-2286 GCA_964348055.1 uncultured Pirellulales bacterium | reverse complement strand
CAAACGACATCAGGCAGATAGAGGATTATGTCAGGATTACGGAAAATCATACGCCCGGTCTTCTAAAGCGAATTCAGACTTCTATAGAATCCGGTGCCAGCCAAATAAAGATGATTGTCCAAGGTGGAGACCTTACTGAGGGACTGTGCGGCAGTCGTGAACTTCAAGAGGCTCAATTCAAAGATGTCAGAGCTTTTATTCGTGAATATATACCTGACACACCATTCATTGTTGCCAAGGGCAATCACGATATCACCGGCCCCGGTGCGAAAGAGGCCTTTGACAATGTTATGCTACCATGGTTATCAAACGAATGTGAAAAGCAAATAGATTCTGCGTCTTTCTATATTATGAAAGGGCCGGATTTATTTGTGTTTTTCGATGCATATCACAATAATAGCCTTGATTGGCTGGAGAAAACTTTAAGCCGGAACAGACATCGCTATGCGTTTGTTGTAATGCATCCTCCTGCGGTTCCTTACAACGCAAGGTCCACGTGGCACCTCTTTTCAAGAGCGCGAGAGAAAGATGTTCGTGAAAGATTCTTAAATATCCTGGGCGCAAATAACGTGGTACTGCTGACCGGCCACCTGCACAAGTACGTTGTTCTTGCAAGAAGAACATCGACAGGGACTTTCGTACAGTTCAGTATGAACAGCGTTATCAGCTCGCCGAAAATATTAGTGAGGAATCATCTTGAAGGCGTTGAGAATTATGGCAGCGCACTTGTTGAACTCGAACCCGAATTTCAGCCTGATACAAAGGAGCAGCGGCAGAAGATGCTCGAAGACGAGAAACCATATATATCTTATTTTGAATATGCGAATTTTCCCGGATATGCTGTCGTTAATGTGTCAGAGGCGGGGATAAACATAGATATTTACACGGGCGATTCCGACAAATTATGGAAGAACGTATCCCTCGAGTCGGTACTCAATAACTAAATTCGAGAGAAGAGGACTATTGGAAATATGAGTAAGAAAAATATCATCGGCTTGACTATATCGATAATCCTTCTTGTGTTGGCGGTTATATTTTATAAAGGATTATCTAAGTCTAACAATCGACCTGGTGATAATGAACTGGGTTACTATTTCGACTTGAATACCCGAGAATTATTTGTTAGAGACGGCACTATGCGTCCCCCCATAGATGCGCCCTCAGGTGCTGATGAGGACGGCAAACCAGCGGGAGTCAGAGCTTATGTATATGGTAAAGCGGCCGGTGACGCCGATGACATTGAAATTGCTTTTCTTGAATACGAAATCCCTGGTGGGGCCATGATCAGTGACCCAGAAGCGATAAAATGGGTCTCTGCTACGAGCGTAAATGGCACCAGGTTACGTCAATCATGCGTGCAGCGCTGCATCGAGCAGGGATATACAGAAAGAGTCTATCCCCGATCCCAATAAAAAATCTTCTGTTTAGTTTTATTGAAAGGTAGGCACCGGTCATATAGTGTCTCTCAGTGAAATTGAAAGGTAATATCATGAGAAGCAGAATATATTTTTGGGCCATTTTCTTACTTTTTTGCTCGTTCTTTTTTTCAGGACTCAACAGCGCAGCCGGATATGTAAATACCCGTCAATATGACATACTTATTAAGAACGCCAGCATATTTGATGGGTCAGACAGGCCGGCTTTTCCGGCGGAGGTGGCGATTAAAAATGATACCATCGTAAAAGTCGAAAAATCGATTAACGCAGACGCCGCAAGAGTCATCGATGGCAAAGGGCTTTATATCTGTCCGGGTTTCATTGACCTCCATACACATGCTGACCGGGGCATGTATTTCCCTGAGAACAGGGCATGTTTGAATTATCTCAAGCAAGGCGTAACCACCGTGGTTGTCGGACAATGCGGCAGCAGCGCCTGGCCTATATTTGAAAAAGCCGAGGACCAGATGACGCGATGGGCCCAAGAAGGAATAGGCCCCAACGCCGCCCTGCTTGTGGGGCACGGCACAGTCAGGCAAATAGTCATGGGAAGGGAAAAGCGAAAGCCCACCCCGGATGAATTAGCCAGGATGAAATCACTCGTTAAGGAGGCAATGGAACAGGGCGCCTGTGGTCTTTCGACGGGTTTGATTTATGTCCCCAGCAATCATGGCAAAACGGATGAAATCATTGAGCTGGTCAAGGTTATCGCGCCTTACGGAGGAATTTACCATACCCATATTCGCGGCGAAGACAACAGGCTTATCTCAGCCGTTAAGGAAGCTATCGAGATTGCAAAAGAGACGAGGGTGGCGGTCCACATCTCCCATTTTAAGGCCATAGGCAGGAA
>CAYGBH010000571.1:0-2292 GCA_964348055.1 uncultured Pirellulales bacterium | reverse complement strand
TGATTTTATGTTGCCCATTTTAATTACCTTTCAAATCTCTCATTATTATTTTTTGCAGTCGCTCCACTGTTTGTACGTCGTTTAAACCTGTTTATTAATTGTATGGTATCCCCTGTATGTTTACTTTCCTTTTTGCAGCAATGCCTCGATCTTCTTGTGGTACCTTGGGTTGCTTTCGTAGCCATCATCGTAATACCACAGTCCATCAATGAGCTTTTTGTCGCCAAGTTTGAATCCAACGAAAGGTGGTTTCTTGTAACCCTCAGGCCAAGCATATACCCCAAAATGATCCAAGCCTCCCATCATCTCTATGTTGACTGCCCCATCGTCGCTTACAATAACCCAAGTTGGTCCAAGGTCTATAATTGGTTGAGGGAATCCTGCGACATCGGGATGAGGGTTATGGCGAACGTTATACCGTCCGGACTTTAGGGCACCTTCCGCAACCCGTCTTGAAATCTCTCTGCAGGCCTCCAACAGGGCATGATGGTCCGTCTCGCACAAGAGGCGAAACTGTCCCTGCTGCTTCTCTCTCGACATGGTCTGTATAAACAGAGCTATATCCCAGAACTGAGATACAAAATAGACAACTGACACAATCACTAAAATAATGGCAATTCCAATTATAAGAATTTTCTTATTCCTCGCCATCTTCACATCTTTCGTGTCAGGTGGTTAATTGGTTATTGGTAATTACCATTCACGATTCACTAACCACTATTCACCAATTACCATCTTCCTTTAGTCAAGTTCCTTTATGTAAATATTGGCAAACTGGACATGGCCTGCCCGCCGTACACTCTGGGCAGGCGGGTCGCCGTGATGCTGCAGGGCGATTCGGCCGCGTTCGGGCAATCCCGGCAGCCGGGCGTTTCGAATCACCGTTTTTCCATTTAGCACTACGGTGACCTTGTCATCGACAGCGGTAATCTCGAAGCGGTTCCATTGGCCGACCGGATTATCGGCGTTGAGGATGGGCGTTGCGGCCCTTCGCACTTCGGCAGGCATACTCTTGTCTCTGCGGTATCCCCAGATTTCGCCCGAGCCCACCGGCCAGTTCCAGATATTAATCTGGCTTTTCTGGACGCCGCGTATGTATATACCGCTGTCGCCGGCGTCCATCACGGCGGCAGTTATTTGTTTGCCGTCCGAATCGGTCGCCTCAGAGCCGTCCGGCAGAATCACAGGGACACGTTCAATCTTGGGTTTGTCCGGCAGACGCCAATCAACGATAAGAACAAAATCCCCGAATTCCTCCTGCGTCCACAAACTTCGGTCCTCTCCGGAGGCCCGCCTGCCCAGAGTCTCGTACGGCGGGCAGGCCTCGCTTTTGCCGTCATAATCCAGAATCCAATTCTGCGCGCGCCAATGTCCTCTATTACCCGACACCTGCTTCCAGCCCCGAAGGTCCAGGCCGTTGTAAAGGCAGCGGAAGCCCCTGTCTTTCTGTGCGACCACGTCAGCAGGTGGATTGGAGCCGGGCAGTTCACGAATGCGGATGTTATGAAAATGCACCTCGCTGCCTTCGGATTCGAGGCAGATATACCCTTTACGCGGATTCGCATGATAGCCGCGTGTAACCACCTTGCCGTTGACCGCCAGGGTAACCGTGCCATCGCGGCTTTCGACGCGATAATGGTTCCACTGGCCGGCTGGTTTGCATCGCCGCTCGCTGGGCAGAGAGCGTATCCAGCCGTTCGGATGCGGCTTGTCCGGCGTCATAGTGGCGCCTTGAATGGCAAATACATCACCGTGACTGGTGTAATTTTCAGTATTGCGCCCGTCCATTACCTGTACTTCGATGGCACGAGTGAAAGGCTCGCCTGCTGCGGGTAAGTCATCGGAGTGGATGAATAAGCCGGCGTTGCCGCCTTGTTTCATGTGGCGCCACTCTAATTCCAATATATAATTTTCATATTGCCTTTCGGTCCGCAGCACGCCCGTTGGAATTCCGCTGCAGACGATTATCCCGTCTTTTACCGTCCAGGTCTCCGGTGCGCAATTGACGTTCAACCAGCCATCAAGATTTCTGCCGTTGAACAGCGGCACAAATTCCCGCTCGTCTCCGTCAAGCTCCTTTATCATAATGTTCCGCAAAGTGATTGTGCCCCTTAGATTCTGAAAGCCAATGTGCCCCTTGAGCGGCCGCTTCGCCAGAGCCGGGCCCTTTTGCTGGCGGGCTTTTGTTTCGCGGGATAAGTCAGCACCGATTATCTTGCGGCCGTTGAGCACGATGGTTACTTGACTACCCCGTGCGGTGATTTCCCACGAGTCCCATTGACCAACCGGCCT
>CAYGBH010000570.1:0-2294 GCA_964348055.1 uncultured Pirellulales bacterium | reverse complement strand
AATTGACTATTTTCTTAGTAAATTACTGAAGTTTTGGAGGCCTGACCCCAATTATACAATTATATGAAATGAAAAGGAGGGCTTAATGTCAATCTATCTTTACATCATCCTCGCTTATCTCATCGTCTTGACCGGTTTCAACTTCTACAGAGCCAGGCGCGTCAAAAGCCAAGAAGACTTCATGGTTGCCGGCCGCAGTCTAAAAACCTCAGTCATGGTCTTTACTCTCATCTGCACCTGGATTGGCTCTGGAACTTTTATCGCAGGCGCCGAGTTCGCTTCTAAAGCTGGTTTTTCAGCGCTTTGGCTGGCTGCAGGAGCCTGGTTGGGTATTATTGCCATCTATTTTCTGGCTGGGAAAATCCGAACGTTCGGCCAGTATACAATCGGCGATATGTTGGAGGTGCGCTACGGACCCGCTGCAAGGCTAGTTGGAGCCATCGCTCTCATCATTTCTTTTACTGCTATCGTCTCTTACCAGTTTGTCGCGGGAGGGTTCATTCTTAATGTGGCCACTGATGGGGCTATCCCAGAATCAGTAGGCACTATCATCGCCGCAACATTTGTTATTCTCTTTACTGCTCTTGCAGGAATGGTTGCGATTGCCTACACAGATTTACCCAACGGAATCATCATCCTGCTTGCCTGCTTGCTTTCAGTTCCGTTTGTTTATCTTGCTGCTGGCGGTTTTGCAGAGGCAACTCAAACGCTTGATGCTGGTTATTTCGCCGTAGTGAACGAGCAATTCGGAACTCACCCGTTTCTTAAGGTCGGCGGGTATTTTCTGGCAACAATGCTTCTTCTTATGGGTGTGCAGAGTATGTACCAGAAATTCTACAGCGCCAGAACACCGAAGGATGCGAGAAAGGCAGTTATCCTCTGGACCATCGGAACGGTGTTTGTGGAGACTGTAGTCGTGGTTATTGCGGTGTTTGCTTACAGCAAATTTAAAGGTCAGATTGACCTTACCATTCCCAAGGAAGGAGGAAAAGTCGTCCTTATGGCAGCCAAGAGCCTTGTTCCTGCACCTGTAGGAGTCCTGCTTCTCGGTGCTGCCTGTGCTGTTGTTATTTCCACGGGCATGAATTACCTTCTTTCTCCTACCACAACCATCATGCGCGATATTTATCAGCGCTTTGTGAAAAAAGAAGCTTCCCAAAGCACCATGGTCGCCCTCCAAAAGGTTTTTGTAGTATTCCTCGGAGTAATTGCATTCATCCTTGCCATGAGGCTTACATCAGTGCTCGGAATGGCCCTTTTTGCTTATACAATCTACGGAGTTGCTATCACACCAGCTCTCATCGCGGCCTTAGCCTGGAAAAGAACAACTAAAGCCGGAGGTCTAGCCTCGATTATATCGGGAACTGCTGCCTGTATAGTCCTGAGGATCCTCGCAGAAGTCTTGCCTCCAGATAAAGCACCAGAAGGCGACCCTTGGGGAATCCCTATCATCTATCCTGCTTTGATCGTCTCTTTGGGTTCGTTGATTGTGGTCAGTCTTCTGACCAAGAAGCCAAAACCAGAAGAGCTTGAAAAATTTTTCCCTGAGAAAAAATAAGTCGCCAAAATGGTTTACCTCGTAACCATATTATTTTATCTTGTCGTCCTTTTTGTCTTCGGCCTCCGCCTGACCAAACGGCTGAAGAAAAAAGAAGATTTCCTGGTTGCGGGCCGGAGTCTGACAGCTCCAGTGCTTGTGGGCACACTCCTTGCCAGCTGGATCGGCTCAGGAGATATTTTTAGCGTCTCTGATCTCAGCTACAACCACGGCTATTCTTCTCTTATAGGCAGCAGCGGCGGCTGGCTGGGCATCATTATTGTCTTTTTCATAGCAGGCAGAGTCAGAACTTTTGGCCAGTTTACTGTCCCTGATATCCTGGAAGCCAGGTACAACAAATGGGCCCGAATTCTGGCTACTGTTGCCACAATCATTGCCTATGTGACAATTGTCAGCTACCAGTTTCGAGGAGGAGGCTGGGTGCTTGATATTATCACCGGAGGAAAAATTTCCACAGAGGAAGGAATAATAATCATTGCAGTATTTGTCATCATCTATACCCTGCTCGCTGGCATGATCTCCGTGGCTTACCTGGATATTTTCAACGGCATTGTGATGATAGCCGGCATCTTTGTTGCCCTTCCTTTTCTCATCCAGCATGTGGGAGGAATGGACTATATCGTGGCCAACGTGACCGAGAGGAGCCATGCCTTTTTGGGGAACATGACTTGGGTTCAGGCAATGGGATATTTTGTCCCGACACTGCTTCTTGCCCTGGGTCAGGGAAACATGTACC
>CAYGBH010000569.1:0-2294 GCA_964348055.1 uncultured Pirellulales bacterium | reverse complement strand
TAACGTATGACGCCTTGAAAATTATCGGCTTTGACAGCGAATTGATGAAGTCGATGGCTGCGGAAATGACGTTTATGCAGCAGTTAGCGCATGCAGGCAAGATAGCCCAAGGCCTGTTAGTCGCCCGCAAGAAAAAGTAATCAACGTCTCAGGATCGAGGAATAAAATGGGAAAGTGTTCTGACAACAAAAAGGTACACGCTGATGCCCCCGAGCCGTGCAATCGGTCCCAGCCACAGTGCTCTTCAGAAAGTCCAGTAAAGAAGGAACCACAAAACGGGCCTTTAGACTGGTTCGGCAAGATGATACAGAATTGTTACGAATATGCCTCAGACGCCAAGGCTAAAGGCAAGCCGATAGTAGGCATTATGTGTGAATATACGCCGCGGGAGCTGATTATGGCTGCCGATGCCGTACCTGTATGCCTGTGTGGTGGCTCAGCGGAAATGATTCCGCCGGCTGAGGAATACCTGCCGGCAAACCTTTGTCCGCTTATTAAATCAACGTATGGCTACCACGCTCAGAAGGCAAATCCATTTCTTGAAATGGCGGATCTCGTTGTGGCTGAGACAACCTGTGATGGCAAAAAGAAGATGTATGAATTGATGGCCGAGACGCGACCTATGTATGTGCTGGAACTGCCTCAGAAACCAACGGACAGCGACGCGATGACGCATTGGACCAGTGAGCTGCGCAAGCTCAAGGCCAAGCTGGAAAATCATTTTAGCGTAACGGTCAAGGATGTGGAAATAAGACGAGCTATCAGGATTATGAATCGCGAGCGGCAGTTGCGACGTGAACTGGCTGGGCTGATGAAATCGCAATTGCCTCCGCTGACCGGCAGGCAGTTGCTGGACTTTAAGAGCAACATCTCCGGCATCAGCGCTGACTTTGAACAGTACAGCGAAGCGATTAGACTTTTCGAGACACGGAAAGCTAACTTCCGCAGGGATTCCCGGGTGCGAGTCTTGATGACCGGTGTGCCGATGGTCCACGGGGCCGAACGTGTGCTCGATATTATAGAGTCTCACGGAGGGCTTGTTGTATGTATGGACAACTGCACAGGGCTCAAGCCGATTCTGGAGGACGTTGACGAAATGGCTGAGGACCCGATACCTGCCTTGGCTGAAAAATACTTGCGTCTGCCATGCTCGGTGATGACCAGGAATGACCGGCGACTTGAGGTACTTCGCAACCTGGTCGCGGAATACCGTCCGCAGTGCATCATAGACCTTATCTGGCAGGCCTGTATTACATACGATGTTGAATCGTACCTTGTCAAAAAGCTTACAGAGAAAGAGCTTGGCATCCCATATCTTAGAATTGAAACCGATTACTCACCATCTGATTCGGCGCGTATTGCGTTGAGAGTTGAAGCATTATTCGAAACAATCCGTGACAGAACTGGTGAACGGAAGTGCTTAGGCTGATGAAGACGATTATCTACACTTGCCCGTATGTGCCTGCTGAGTGGATTGCAGCGCACGGTCTGCGCCCGAGCAGAATAATACTTAGCGCGGTAAGCTCGGCTGGCTCTATTGCCCGAGCCGAGGGTGTTTGTCCATACGTTCGGGCTTTTATCGATGAGGTGATAACAGCAAAAAGAGCCTGTGGAATTGTAATGACAACAGTATGTGACCAGATGCGTCGAGCTTTCGATATTATTGTTGGCAAGTGCAATGTGCCAGTTTTTCTTATGAATGTCCCGAACACGTGGCAAAGCATCGCAGCACAAAAGGTTTACCTTGATGAGCTGAAAAGGCTCGGGCGATTTCTTATTCGGCTGGGTGGTAACTCACCGTCGCACGATGATCTGGCAAAGGTAATGCTCGAATATGATACTGCCCGAGCATGTATTCTGTCTGCGAGAGAGCATTTAACTTCGCGGGATTACTCGGAAGCAATCGTACAATTCGGCCGAGAGGGACCGAGCGCCATGCCCAATAATGCTGAAGGAGCCAAGACACCGATCGCAGGTTTGCCTTTGGCGATTCTTGGCGGGCCGCTGATGAAGCAGAGCTTTGATATATTCGACATCGTTGAGCAATCTGGCGGACGAATAGTACTGGATGCTACCGAAACCGGCGAGCGGGGAATCTGCGCGCCCTTTGACCGCCGAAGACTACGTGATGACCCATTGATGGAACTGGCCAACGCATATTTTGGCGATATCCAGGACGCATCGCGCAGGCCAAACAACGAGCTCTATAAGTGGCTTGCTCGCGAGCTCGTGAACAGAAGCGTCCGAGGTATTATTTTCCACCGCTACCTATGGTGTGATATGTGGCACGCTGA
>CAYGBH010000568.1:0-2296 GCA_964348055.1 uncultured Pirellulales bacterium | reverse complement strand
TCCGTGCCGCTACCATCTCCCACAGTTACATACATCGGCTCAGCCTCATTACTGAGCATTCCGACGTCCTGGTCAGCCCAATGCGGACCAACACTGGTGTTGGGGAAGCTGACGTGGGAGAATTTGGCCTCACATGTCAGAGCCGGGTTGTGGCTGGTCACCGCTAAGCCTATGTACACAGGCATATCCATGCGGACTTGAACCAAATTAAAATTCGTCCACGTACTGCCGTCCGCCGAATAAAAGGCCCTGACAAGTCCACCTGTGGTACGCTCCAATTTCACCCACTGAGGAGCGGTAATGCCCTCGGCGAAATACCTTTCTGTGCTACCGCCGGCGATCCTACGATACTGGAACCGGACCCCGTTTTCAGGGGTAACGAGCACTGCTACGTTTCTCGAGTCCGCCTCAAGCGTATCACGAATCATTACGCCGGCCTTAGCCCACGGGTCCGTGTTCCCCACGCTCTCGACTTTGGCTATAATCGCCGCGGCGCCGGAGAGCTCCTTGTAGGCGAAGTGGAACTCGTCAGCTGTGCTCCAGATATCGGTGCCCGAGGCGGTCATCGTGTAGGTGCCGGCCGGACTCTCTACGAAGCTGCCGACATATGCCGGATAGCCCCTGAACCACAGCGATAGTACTCCAACGCCTTCTCTGGTCCAATCCTCTGTGGGACTAAACGTACGCTGGGCTTGCGAATAAGTTGCCGTGCCGGAATTATCGTAGAACAGCGGCATCGACTGCTTACTAACGTGAACGATAGTTTGCTCGGCAAAAGGAGGTTCGGCATAACCAACGATGGCCCCGTTTGTCGGCTGGTCCAATCCGTCCAGCCACGTCAGAAATATTCTGTTGCTGTTGGGATCCCCGGGGTCAAGGTCATTGTAGTTCTCGAAATCATCTACAAGAAGATGATCGATTACCGTAAATTTCCAGAGGGCTCCTACATCCCAGCCGGTCGTGCTGTTGGCCTCATCAACCCGCCAGTAGCAAGTCTTACCCAAATCCAATTTAAGTTTTCCGTCGATAGGATAGCGTTCAACATCCTGCTCGATTCCGTCGATACCATCGTTGACATCTTCGAAGTTCTCGCTGAAGAAGACCCTGTGCTTCGGTGATAATCCTTCCACATACTCACCTTGTCTCCAGGTCAGGGCTACTTCCTGCGGTACATTTATGGCTCCATCACTCGGCTTGGGCTTACCGGCCAGCGCCGGCGGGCCACTGGCAATCAGCTCTATCTCAGTCGGTGACAGAACGCGGTTGTATATCTGCAAGTCGTCCAGGCCGCCATAGAAAAAACTGTTATCCGCAGAGTTGCCGATGTAGTTCTGGTCGTATGTCTCTATAATACTCGGGTTACGGATGAAGTCGTTGGTATCATAGACCGACCTATCGCCCCCCATGTAGATACCCGCACCAACGACCAACTCACCGTTGACGTAGATAGCCGCATAGTCCCTATCGTCATCCAGAACAACCACGATGTTGGCCCACTCGTCCGGAGTTATTGCGGTATTAGGGGCATTAAGGGTAAGGTTGTTCTCCATTCCGTCCCCATAATTGGTCTTCTTAAGCTCAAAACGAGGACCGCCCATTGCGCCCCACGCCGGTTCCTCGGGCGTGCCACCAGAGTATGGCAGCAAGGCAACGTACTCAGTATCGTCCGAGTTACCGAACTGGCAGACACGCGGCCATTCCCTGGCGCTATCGACATTATTGCCCTTGGCCCACACACTAATGCTGAAGCTGGTCAGGGGCTGCATCACGGCAGGGCCGAACTCCGGACCCAGATCAATATAGTCTGTTTGACCGTTAAGGAACAGAGCCAGTCCGTCCACACCTGTGTGGTACATAGGAGCGCCATTATCAATCGGTGCAATCACATTGCCCAACTCGTCAAATGCATTGCCGTCAAACTTCAGGTGCGCCACTAAGCCCTCAAAGGTTATGGCCCCCATAGCTCCGGTAGCTGAAAAACCAAGTACTACCACCAGACAGAGTAATGATCTTACATATTTTTTCTCCAACATGATTTTTTCCTCCAAATAAAATCTCCTGTTCTCAAACTCAGAATTCTTAAGAAAAACAATGCAACAGAAACATCAGGAAGGCAATTCTTTGGGCATAATAATCCTCCTTCAAACAGAAAAGTGCGAGTACGTAGACTTTGGCCACAGTTGCTCGTCAAGCAACTCGCTTGCCATATTTCAAATTCTATCATAAATTACCACATAAATCAAGAGCCGGCTCTCAGCAGCGAAGCAATTCATCTGGGCAGATACAGCCGGATATC
>CAYGBH010000567.1:1650-2300 GCA_964348055.1 uncultured Pirellulales bacterium | reverse complement strand
CGAGGAGGAGGATGATGAGGAGGATGACGAGGATAATGATGATGACGAAATCATTCAAGTACTCGCCAGGGCAATCCAGCATCGAAAACCCCCAAAATTGCTTAAGGATGTTTCGGTTTGTGAAGAAACAGAACAAAAATATCATGCTGGCAAGACTTTTATGCAGAATTGCAAGGCCAGACTTTATGACGTCGCCGAAGAGTTTAAGATACCTCTTGGCCAATTTTTGCTTTGTGAGCCCAAAGTAGATGTTTTGAAAGGTCCCCAGGAAAAAACATATGGTGAGATAGCCAGATTAAGCACGGAAGATATTAGGAAGAAGGCGTTTGAAGAGGAAGAGGAAGTCGTAAATGTTTTCAAACGCGGTGAGGATGAACCGGTGTCGCTCATGGAGATAGAGCATAGTCTGGTTGTCAAATATGCAAAGTACTCGCTCCAGTTGTTTCGGCTCTATGTAGTCTATGAGGGTAAAGACAAGGATAATGTCATTACTGAATTGCGTGAAAAGGTTAGAGATTGGGATAAACCATAATTCTATAAACTACTGTCAACAATTTACAATCTTTCAGATTAAATACATCCATAAGACCCATAGTAATCAAATAATCTTGCCAGCTTGGGTGCATCTGTAGTTTGTAGGTAAAATAGTC
>CAYGBH010000567.1:0-1640 GCA_964348055.1 uncultured Pirellulales bacterium | reverse complement strand
AAAATCAAGCAGATTTTTAGCGAAAAGATACGCAAGGGTGCATCTGTAGTTTGTAGGTAAAATAGTCCTCCAATAAGTGCATTTTCAACAAAATTTGTTTAGACTTGTTGAGAAACACTGTCAATATTGGAGGACTAAAAAATGTACGAGCAGATTTTAGACCAACTTGAACAATTATTAAAGCAAGAAATCAGAAATTTTGGGGGTGATTTTGGCCAAGACGAACAAGCTGTGATGCAAATGATGCTTTCGTTAGGTCAGGGGCTCCTGCAACGAGTGGTAAATCGCCAACCCAACGGTCGCCAGGGTAATTCCATCGCCTGCAAGTGTGGTGGCTCGCTGCGATTTCTGCAGGATCGCAGCCGACAAATACATACCCTTATGGGCTGGATAAAACTCAAACGTGCCTATTATCGCTGTCCCGATTGCGGGTCCAGTTTGGCACCATACGACAAACTCAGCGGACTTGGCAGACAACAGCTCAGCCCAGCCTTAGCCAAAGCTTGTTGTATGTTGGCTGTTGATGACAGTTTCGAAGAGGTTTCACAGAAGATCGAGCAGCTTTTCGGTCAGCGGGTTTGTGACGATACGGTCAAACAAGCAGTCCATCAGGTTGGCAAGGTAGTTTTACAGCAGCAGGACCAAGAGCTTAGGCGTTTCTTTGAGGATAAGCAAATTCCCCAGGCACAGACCAGCGTCGATAGATTGTATGTGAGTGCAGATGGCACAACGGTCTCTGAAAAAGAGGGCTGGCACGAAGCCAAGTTGGCCTGTATTTACTGGGAAAATGAACGATTTGAAGTCGGTAAGCGTTACGTTGGTCGATTCGATAATTCCGATATATTTGGCTGGCATATGTGGATGGAGGCTTGTAAGTGTGGGCTTCGGGAGGCTAAAGAGGTGGTATATCTTGGTGACGGTGCCAGTTGGATTCGCAGTGAACATTACAGGCACTTTAACAGAGCCACCTTTATCATAGATTGGTATCATGCTGCAGAACATCTGTGGGATTGCGGTAAGGCCTTGTTCGGAGAGGGCACGGAGGCAACCGACAGGTGGGTCAGCGAGCGTCTGGTTCTGTTGGGTGAAGGCCAGACAAAAAGATTGCTGGACGATTTAACTCGGCTGCGCAAGGCATATCGAGGGCATAAAAGAAAGTCGATTGATACTCTATATCGCTACATTTCGGTTAATGAGGAACAAATGCGTTACGATGTGTTCCGTTCCAAGGGTTATGATATTGGCTCTGGAGCAGCCGAGGGAGGGTGTAAGCATGTGATTGGTAAACGTTTGAAGCAGTCGGGTATGATCTGGAGCCGAGCTGGTTCCTCAGCGACATTGGCTTTGCGAACGACTTGGCTAAATGGAAGTTGGGATGAGTTATGGTCGCAGAAACCGTTGGCTGCTTGAAAAATCTACCTACAAACTACAGATGCACCCTGCCAGCTTAACCTTTCCTTTAGATAGTTCAAATCATTGTTCGGTTCTGTTATAATATTTCATTTTAGTGATATCAGTCTTCTTATAGATTTGAAGAGAACTTATGGCACTACCGATAGTAGCAATAATAGGTCGGCCGAATGTCGGCAAGAGCAGTCTGCTGAATGCGCTGGCAGGTCAAATGATAAGTATCGTCGAGC
>CAYGBH010000566.1:0-2313 GCA_964348055.1 uncultured Pirellulales bacterium | reverse complement strand
CAGCACATCCATCTCCGCGCCGGAACGGGCCTTCCACGAGCCCTCATAGAATGTGTGGCCGTGCTCAATTTCCTCCGCAAACTCGGTGATTTTGGCGCCGGCAGCCAGCCTCTTAAGCGCAGCTAAGGCATCCACTGGGACCTGGGCTTCTGTTACCTTGCGTTCAGCTTCGGCCGGGGACGAACGCTTGCGTTCTTCTTTGCGTTTCCTCGCGTATGTCGCCTCACACAACACAGCTCCAAGTAGAACCATAATAACAACTAATTTCCAGTGTTCCCGTCTCATTCTATGCCTCCTCATTCAAAAAGATCTATAAATTTGCAGCCTGCCACCGTGGTCAGCCCGCCCAGAATATGTCGGTCTTATCGACCACCATATTAACCAAGCAAAAATAACAAAATCGTAAGTAAATATCATCACTCATCATCTTTGTTACTTCTCATTACTGACCGGTGATGGTATAGGTGTAAGCAACCTGGCCATTTACCTGTTCAGCCGTCTCGTCCTTAGGGAGAAAGGTCCGAACGTATTCGACGAGCACCGAAGATTCCGAGACGGTGACCCTCACGTAGCCGCTGCAAGGGACCAGGTCGCCGGATGTAATGCGGTCCGCTTTGTCGAGGCCGTAGGTTTGGTCGGCCGGGTATGGCGTTGTCTGGTAGATGACGCCGTCGAGTTGCTGTCGGACAAACATGTGGTCGTGTCCCTGAAAGAAAATAGTAACTCCGTTTTGAACCATCAACTGGTGTATCGGCATAGCCCAGCCGGGACGCTTATTATCGAATTCCCACACTCCCTGTTTATTGCGGCCGCCCCATTCGTAAAGGCCTGCCACTTCGACGCCGCCGCGTCCGGTGCCGTTCACGTGATGGGCAAAAACGAATTTCCACTTGGCAGTGCTTTGTTCCAGGGTCTGTTTGAGCCACTGGTACTGGGCATCGCCGTGGGTTATCAGCCACTTGTCCTTTGTCTTGGAGCCGCCACCATACACATTATCCACCACAACGGGAGAAGGCCAGTAGGGGTCGATGGTGACGAACAGAGCATCACCCCAAGTCCAAGCGAAGTAGTTTCTGAGCAAGCCGATGAATTCTACGGGCTCGGCGTTGCCGGTGTAGAAACCGTTGGGGGCTGGTTGGGGGTAGTACAGGTTGCGGGCATTCTGAGCCCAAACGGCGACATTGTTCGGCGTGCCATCCAGTAGATAACCTGCTGCCTGTTCGTGATTACCGTTGACCAGGAAAAGTGGTGCTGAGTTAGCGATCGGTCCCAAGTACGAGCGCTGAAGTGTATAACGTTGCGCGACCAGATCGGCGTTGACGGTCTCGGGGCTGAGCTTATCAACACTAAAATCGTCGCCCATTAGTATGTAGAAATCGGGCAGGTCGGCTGCAGCGGTAAGCAGTGTGCGGGTGTAGAGGTCGGGGTCGAACCGCTGTCCGCGTTCGGGGTGCGAGTCGCCCTGCACACCAAAGGTAAATGTACTGCCCGGTTCCCTCTGAGTATGGAGTGTATATTCCCGTCCTTCTTTGAACTCGCCTCCGCCGGGCTGGC
Organism: uncultured Pirellulales bacterium; assembly: GCA_964348055.1. Classification (GTDB taxonomy): domain Bacteria; phylum Planctomycetota; class Phycisphaerae; order Sedimentisphaerales; family Anaerobacaceae; genus JAUXAL01. The sequence continues at coordinate 759 of CAYGBH010000566.1, read as the reverse complement.
GAAAACGCATTCGATAGTAATACCGTGTATTAGACTGCAGATTCGCTATTGTCTCTTCAAAAGGCACTCCTGCCTCAATCGTAGAGGTAGCCGTCTGGTCGGTGTAGACGCCCGATTGTTTACCATACTCGAAGTAAGCCTCAAGCTGGCCATTCGAGAGTACATTCATGGTGATACTGCTGTCAGTGGGGCAACCCAGAACTATCGTTCCATCAAAGATGTCTGTCGGCCCATCACCGGCAAGAAGGGCAAGGTCTGCTTTAGCCAGAGCAAATGCGGCTGTTCCAACACCTATTTTCTTTAGAAAGTCTCGACGTTTCATATTTCGCCTCCTTCTTACAACTTTGTATTAGATTAATCTTTAGCTGAGATTTCTAATATCCACCATTTACGCTATTTTACCAGATTTATCGCAAAACTTTGACCTTTTTTCCATTTTCGCGCACTTAATCACAGCCGTTGCCCACGAAAATTCAGAAATTGACCGCTAAGAACCGCCGCGATTCCATCGTCTGTTCGTACCTCAGCCGTTGCCCGCGACCAAAAGATGTGCGCGCCGCGCGGAGATCATGAGATGTAATAATATAAAGAATTGACTACCAACACACAATTTTCAGTACCCGACAGCCGCGCCGATCCCACGCGGGTCCGGTCCGGCCATGAGCAGCCCTGTCTCAGGGTCGATGACAAGTCCCTGCGCATCACCAATCGGCTTTACACTCATCAATGAATGCCCGAACTCCTTCAGTTTTGCAATAG
>CAYGBH010000565.1:0-2318 GCA_964348055.1 uncultured Pirellulales bacterium | reverse complement strand
CCAGCCGCCATCGGTGACCACTGTTTGTGATGCCAGTGGGCCGCCGGTTTGGCCAGGACCTTGTAATTCGGTCATCAATTTGCCCTCTGCTGGATCCGTGCTAAGCCATGCGCTTCCCGGGGAAAGAGTGATATCGAAAATAGTACGATCCGCCTGAGATATAATCACCTGCCCCGGCGCACCTTCTTTAATCCAGGCAAAGACGCTGAATGCTCCGGCCGCGGGGTCCAAGATAAAAGGCGTGCTCACATAATCATCGGTCCCATCGAATGCCAGCGCTCCATCTATCTGACCGCCGACAGGCTGCCAGAGCGGTTCTCCGTTGAGGATGCCGTCATGAGCGCCGGCGCTGTCGTGGGCGATGTTGCCTTCCGTCTCATCCAGCTTCCAGTAGCCCACAAGACCGGGCTCGGAGACTGTGAAACTCCAGACGCTCCCTTCGTAAACCGTATAGTCCGGTGGGCCGTTGACCTCATCGATTCGCCAGTAGTAAGTCGTTCCCGGAACAAGACCATCCGGATAAGGAGAGCCGGGCAAACCAACGGTAAAGGACGTCTCGGTCTGGTTGCCTCGGAACGTGCCGCCGGTGCTGTTGTTGACATCATCAAAATTGTCACCAAAATACACATCGTGCGAGACGGCAGTCTGCCCAGCCATCCAGCTAAGGCTCACCCAGGTGTCCGGATACATGGCACCATCAGCCGGAACGAGATTCGTTGGGAGTTCGCCTGCCAACATTTCAAACGTTATCGCGCTGGAGAAAAGCTCTAGTGCATCTCCCGTGCTGATCATAACTCTGGAGGTGTGACCTCCAAAAAATTCCTTATAGAAATGCTCAACCCCAAAACCTTCCAATTTCTCGTGAAGTTGGCGAGACCGCTCGATGAGGCCATCACTTTTGCCACAGTCGATGTAGATAGCTTTCATGCTTAAAAGTGCATCACGGTGCTTCTCTGTCAATCTCAGAATATCTTGTTCCAAGAATTTATCATACACCTCTTGTACCTTGATAACTTCCCTGGGTATGGTATCAGTATAAACATACGGAAAATCACAATAAAATGGCGGGCGATCAGGGTTTGGCGCCAAAGCAGCAGAAAAAGCAAAGGACGTTTGCTGAAGCCAACCAAGAGAATAAAACTGACTCCAATCCTCGACAGTCGAGGCATAGGCATAGGAGCTAGCCCTGGCTTGTAACTCGAGTTCCTCTATCATATAAGCGCCTGCCAATCCCCCCATGCATCCAAAGATTTCATAGTAAAGTATCCCAAGCTTTACCGCGCCATATCCACCCATCGAATGGCCAATGATCGCACGGCTTTCCCGCTGCGGCAGTGTGCGATAGTAGCTATCGATGTATTCCACCAAATCCTTCGCGATGTAATCCGCCCAATTCCCCGTTGCGGATGAGTTGGTGTAGAAACTCCCTCGGAATTTGTTGTAAGAGTTGGGCATCACGATAATCATCTCCTTGACACGGCCCTGTTCTAGCCAGCTTTTCATAGTATTGAGGATACTCCCGTGGCTCCCACCAGTCCAGGCGTTGTGATTACTGGTGAACCCGTGCAGCAGGTAGACAACTGGGTAGCGTCTGCCCGGTTCGGTGTCATAGCTCGGAGGCAGGTAAATATTGACTGGCCGATCGGGTGAATCGCCGAGCAAGTTGCCCTCCAGCGAAGGGGAGTGGACGGTTTCTCTGATAAACTGTCCCTCTTGGGCTGTCGCATTTAACCCAATCATGAAAAGGCAGAGCATAACGAAAGCCGATTGTGCCATGTATTTTCTGATGAACATGGTCGATTTTGTCTTGTGCGTTTTGTTTGTTATGGTTGTCATTGTTTTTGCCCTCAAAACTTGTCTCTGCCCCGCAACAAGTGCGGGATAAACTCCAGCAGGGAACAGTTAATATTTTCGCGCCGCCCACTGTGCGCAGCTTTGTTCATAGCAGTTCTTTTCCTGAAAAACCGGCTCTTCAAACTCGCCGGCCCTACTCTTATAAACGGGAAAAAAAGAGCAGCGTCACGATTTTGTTGAGTATTTCTTCAAGAATTGGTAACATTTATATAATATCTTTGATTTCAGGAGGTTAGCGAGGATGAGGCACACTGTTGACCATAAAACTCGCCATTTGGTCGCGCTGGCGCAAGACGGTGATGAGTCTGCCTTAAACCAACTGTGCAAGGTCTACGGCGAGCGAGTACTTTGGATAGTACGCCTTCGTATGGGCACGGAGCTTCGTTCTAAGCTGGAATCGATGGATGTGGTCCAGGATGTTCTTATTTCTGCCTTGAGCGATTTGCCAAACTTCACATACAAAA
>CAYGBH010000564.1:0-2321 GCA_964348055.1 uncultured Pirellulales bacterium | reverse complement strand
TGAGCAGGCCGGTGATAATGCCGAATCCGCCGAGCATCACCTCGGTGCAGATGCCGACCATGTCGGCCCCGCACATCATCATCTGAACGGCATCGACATAGTTACGCACACCGCCGGTGCCGAGGATGCAGGGTACCGGGCCAACCTTCTTGCGGATTTCGAAGACATCACGAAGCGCCAGAGGCTTTAACCACCGGCCCGAGAAACATGTCACCGACGGCTCGACCTGAAACGGCAACGGGCCACGCCTGGGTTCGTGGATATCGAACTCGGGAATCGCCAGCCGATTGGCTGTAGTGCCGACCACACTGGCGCCGTTCTCGAAACAGGCCTGGGCAACCTCGGCTATCCTGCCGCCCTCAGGAGTAAGCTTCACGAAGACCGGCACGTCAACGGCGTCCGCAATAATCCTGGTTGCCATGCCTACAATCTCGGCGTTCTGTCCCAGACTGGCACCGGATTGAGCGGTGTGCTCCTGCTCGCCCGAAACCTTCAAATTGAAAGACATGTTTGGGCAGCACATATTCAGTTCCAGGCCGTGCGCGCCGGCGGCGACAAATCTCCTGGCCATATCCACCCAGCCGTCCATCCCCTTTTCGCCCGTATAGGCGATATTGGCCAGGATGATGAGCTCTTTTGTCTGCTTTCTGCCCTGCTCGGTGAGTCTGAGGGCTTCCTCAAGGCCAAGCCGCTTCTCGGCGGAGAAGGCCAGGTATTGCTCCTTTTTCCACCACCTGTATCTTGGCTCCAGATTGATGTAAGGCGCAGGTTCGATGGCCAGTTTCAAGCTGGCGCCGCCCCAGCCGCAGCGTTCGGCCTCGACGAGCTGCGTAATATGCTTCGTCGCAGGGCCGGAAGCGACCACGAACGGGTTGCGAAACTTTAATCCTGCTACTTCAAAGGACATCGTAAGCAGCCTTCCTGCGAGAGACCTGCCATTTGTATCTCGCCGCGTGCCCCCGCGTCTTCACCAAATTGGCTTTGTTTGGCTTTGTTTTGATAACGTTCATTCTTGGTTGTTTGTCGTTCGTTGTCATAATCCTTTATTCTTGCTATGCTTATGTTTATTTTACCTATTTTAACTTTGGCTTTGTTTTGCATAAAAAGGCCGATTTGTAGAGGATTCTCGACAATTGTCGAATGCCTTATAGGCACGTAAATAAATGGATTCTCCCGCCGTCGCTGAAGCTTCCATCTTCGCTAAAGCTGCGACGGACAAGCTGGCGGGCAAGCGATACTGAATACACGATTGTTGTGAATGGCTCATTAGTTAATATGGTTAATATGGATAATTTGGATAAATATTACTCCCCTAAGGGGTTTCCGCTTCGCTCCACGGTTATTGGTTCATAGTACATTGGTGATTCACCTATACGCTACCCGCTATCTGCTGTCTTTTTCACGCTATCCGCTATCCCCTAAATGCTATCCCCTATCCGCTTTTGTTTTTTTGCAAACAATTGGACATTATACCATAAAACAGATTAAAAATCAAGCCAAATCAAAGAGACGTTTGACAACTCGCAATTGACTTTATAATTACTCGACATCGAGATGTAAACCTAGATTCAGACGACGGCCGAAGGTGAAGGTACGGTAACGTTCGAGTGGAGGGTCCAATCTGATGAAGGCGACTACTTAGAGTTTTACATTGATGGGCAACTTAAGCGCGATATTGACGGAGAAGGGGGAGGCTGGGAGGATGATTCATTTCCTGTCACCGGCCAGGGCAGCCACGAGCTGAAATGGCGCTTTGTCACGGACGATGAGGGCGAAAATGACGGCTGCGGCTGGGTGGACAACGTGCAGTGGTCGGGTTCCCCGGAGCCGGTCCCGGACTCGGCAAAGTGGGACACTATCACCTATAAATATGACCACAGCGGCAGGCGTATCGAAAAATCGGGCAATGGCGAGGCCATCAAGTACTGCTATGACGGCGGTCACGTGATTGCTGAATACGACGGCAATGACAGGCTCCTGCGCAAATACATCTACGGTGCGCGCATTGACGAGCCCGTGTGTATGATAGACGTGGCCGATAGCAACGCCCGCCTACCCAGAGGCTTGTCCGTCGGGCAGGCCGTGTACTACTATCACTTCGATGGTGTGGGCTCTGTGGTGGCCCTGAGCGATTCGGAAGGCGATAGCGTCCAGAGCTACGAGTACACCGTCTATGGGCTGGTGGCGGCCGAAGACCCCAACCACCCCAACCCATACATGTTCACCGGCCGGAGATTTGATATTGAAACAGGTCTTTACTATTACCGCGCCCGGTACTATAATCCACACATCGGCCGGTTTATGCAGACCGACCCGGTCGG
>CAYGBH010000563.1:0-2346 GCA_964348055.1 uncultured Pirellulales bacterium | reverse complement strand
CGTTAAGGAGAAAGAAAATGGGCATGAACATACATCATTGCACACGTCGCAACTTTATGAAAGCGACAGCCTTTGCTGGCGGCTCTGCGGCTATTTCAGGATGCGTAGGGCCTTTCAGGCAGGCCAGAGGTACAAGGCCGCGCAAACCTAATCTGCTTTTTATCTGGACCGACGAACAGCGTGCTGACACCATGGCCGCCTATGGCAATAGCAAAATCAATACGCCCAACCTGAACAAGCTGGCCCGCGAAAGCGTTGTTTTCGAAAAGGCTTATGTGACCCAGCCGGTATGCACGCCCAATCGCGCAGCGGTCATGACCGGCCTTTGGCCACACATCAGCGGCTGCATCAGGAACAATATTCCACTGCGTCGGAATACTCCCTGCTTGCCGGAGCTGCTGAATGACCCTGATTATCGAACGGCTTATATGGGTAAATGGCACTTAGGTGATGAGATTTTTGCTCAGCATGGTTTTGAGGAATGGGTTTCTATGGAGGATGGATATGCGAAATACTACAGCCAGGGCCGTGATCGTAGTAAGAGAAGTGACTATCATCATTTTCTGATTGATAAGGGCTACAAACCCGATAGTGGCACTAAATTTAGTCGGACTTTTGCTGCAAGGAGGCCTATTGAACATTGCAAACCGAAGTTCCTGGAGATTAAGGCATGTGAATTCTTACTCCGTCACCGCAACGAACCATTTATCTTATACATTAATTTTCTTGAGCCGCACATGCCCTTCACCGGTCCCTTCGACGACATGTATGATCCCGCTTATGTCGATCTGCCCGCCAACTTTAACGACCCGCTCGAAGACAATGAGCCTTCTGCTTATCGAAAGAAACGCGAAGGAATGATAAAAAAATATGGGCCCGACGAACAGAGCTTTCGCGAACTCATTGCCCGTTACTGGGGGCTTGTCAGCCAGGTGGATGCATCCGTTGGGAAAATCCTCGATACTCTTGAGCGGCTTGGTCTGGCCGACAACACCATTGTTGTCTATACCAGCGACCATGGTGACATGATGGGTTCCCACAAACTGGTAACAAAAGGTGTGATGTACGAAGAAGCCACAAGGATTCCTTGGCTGATACGCGTTCCCTGGATGACCGGTAAACAACGAATGGTTGCCCAGCCGGTCAGCCAAATCGATACAGTTCCCACTTTGCTCGAACTGATGGGCCGCAACGCCCAAACTCAACTACCCGGACATAGCCTTGTGCCTTTGATGCAGGGCCGCAAAGCTGCCGAAGACCACGTGTTCATCCAGTGGAATGTCGCCAGTAATGAAGAGGCGAATGTGCGCACGGTTATTTCCCCCGATGGCTGGAAGCTTTCGCTTTCCAAGGGTGATAAGAGCCAGTTGTTTAATCTCAACAAGGACCCCGGCGAGACTATTAACCTTTTCGACTCAGGGCGACACAGCAATATTATTAATCGGCTGACGAAAAAGATTCGCGAGTGGCAGGGAAAAGTACAGGATACAGTTAAGGTATAAAGTCGAGGGGGATTGGTTATAGTATTTTTATCGGTTTGTCTTACCCTGTCAGTTGCAAATTGGTCTTGCGAGAACTTTATTTCAGTATGAGCACGGCGATTTCATATACACGGACCTCGGGCACGGTGAACGCCACGACACCATCTTGCTCCTCAAAGGGGAGTTGAAGGTCTCTTTTGCGTTCCGGACTTGCCAGCATCACCATCCTGGCATGACTGCCGGAAGGTAAACGTACACGTGTTACGACGTTTTTGGCCGGCTCATCCGTTCGATAGTTGACCAGATGAACTAATCGTCTGCCGACCTGCTCGGTCAGCTCCGAATGCAGGCCAGGTGCCGCTTGCACGGCCAAGGCAAATCTACCTGCGCAGGCCCGGCGGATTGCATCGATGATGTTACCGTCATGGGCAATGCGAATTACATGGGAAGCCGGCAAGTGGTGCAATGCGGGTTTCCGCCGCAAGGCATTCTCCAGGTTGCGAGGGAGCATCCACTCATCATGGGTGGCGACCGGCCCGATGATACAGACCCGGCCGCCGGATTCAACATATTGTTCAATCTGCTTGATATGCAGGTCCGAAAGCCCGACACAGCCGGCAAGAACCAGCACACGATAGCGTTTTAAGTCATTGAGGTGCTGGTCGTAAATTATCTGGAAACAGGTGCGGTTTTCGATGAGAGCCTGTTCGACCTGATAAGTGAGCCTGGCGTACTTCGAATCAGCGAATACCTGTGAGGCAAAGCTGCGCAGGACGGCTATATCGGCAACGACTTTGGCTTCCCGCAGCAAGTCGCGACGCGTGTGAAAAAAGTCAATGAAGGGGGCAAGGGTGTGAGAAAGGGG
>CAYGBH010000562.1:0-2364 GCA_964348055.1 uncultured Pirellulales bacterium | reverse complement strand
AGCTCACGTAAGTTCTGCTGCGGCCTGTGCTTCATTGATTTTGCTGTTTGTCTTCACGAAAGAAATTATGGATTTTTGGTTGAAGGGTGACGTTCAGCCAGGGACGGTTGAGGTGATGCGCGTGTTGATAATATCTGTTATTGCCCGCGGGCTTTTCGGAATATGGCTTCCATCATTGGTGGGTGTGGGACACCTTCGAGGGCTGACCATCGCGGCAATTCTGGCCACAGTAAGCGCGATTGTACTTGTGCTGATTCTTTTGCAGGGCTTCGTTGCCATCCCGATTCCGATGGCGCCGGCGATAGCACTGGTGGCTGTCTTGTGGTCGCATATCGGGCTTTGGCTGCCCTGGTATGGTCTGCGCAAATTAGGCATCCGTCCTTACGAGTACTTTAAAGACAGCGTGTATCAGCCGTTGATAGCAAGTGTGGTTGCAATCGCGGCAATATGGGCGTTAGGCAGCATTCTGCCGAAAGAAAGCATTCATTGGCTGGTGATGCTTATGGTCTCGGCAGCGGTCGTAGTGGCAAGTTTCACGGCTATTTCATTGCGGAAAGAGGCGGCTGATTTGGTTGTTGCGGCCAGAAGAAGGTTCGAGAGCCGGAGGCGGGATTGAACATGAACGTCCTGGTTATCAATCAGTGTTCCACTAATAAAGGTGACAGGGCCGTCCTGTTTTTCGTGCTGAGGGAGCTGGTACGCAACGGCGTTGACCAAATCACGGTATCTGCAAGCAATCCGCAATACTGGGAGGACAGGCCGGATTTTCCTGATGGGGCTGTACGAGTTGTTCCGTGGGGGTGGGATACTTCCCGCGCCAAAGGTGTCGGGCTTTTGGGCAAAGTAATTCATCGGATGCGGAAGCTGATACTGCCGCGATGGATTGGCTTTCCGCTGGTGCGTAATGCGCTGATTGCCGGGAAATGTCCGTGGTATCTGAGATTCGTCGTCAATAGACAATACCTGGAAGCTCTTGAGCAGGCTGACCTTGTCCTCAGTACGGGGGGGCATCACATAACGACCATGTTTGTACCCGATGCGATTACTCCACAAATATTCGATATGGCCGTGGCTTTGCTTTACGGCAAGCCTCTGGTGCTCTGGTCGCAATCGATTGGTCCGTTCGACTTCGCCTCGGCGAAGAGCAAATTGATGGTGCAAAAAATACTTTCCAGTGCTCAGCAAATATTTATCCGTGACGAGGCTTCGGCGGACCAGATACGCGAGATGGGGGTTTCTTTGGAGCATGTGTCGCGAACATTTGAGTCCGTATTTGGTCTCTGTGATGTTATGGAGTCACGGGTCAGGCCGAGTGAGCGCCGGCCCGTGATGGGAGTTGCTGTTTACGTATATGTGGGTGCCAACCAGCTAAAAGAGCACGAGAATTACACGCGCTGCTTTGCACCGTTGATTGACCACGCGATAGAGGCCGGATACAAGGTGCGTTTTTTCCCGATGGAACTGGGAGGCACGGATAGGGCCTGTATTGAGGCTGTGATAAACAGTGTTGATAAAAAAGAGAATTGTGAAATTCTGGAAGGCTTTCCCAGGACCTCAGAGCATCTGGATGCGGTTGCCCAATGCAGGATGTTTGTCGGGCACAAGACCCACTCACAGGTCTTTTCATTGGTAGCTGCAACGCCGTTGCTTGCAGTTGCGTATCATAGGAAAACCGAAGATTTTATGGCCCAGTTCGGACTCGAAGAGTATTGCGTTGACGATGCCCAGATTAGCGCCGAGACACTAATAGAGATGTTCGATGAGATTAACAAAAATCTTGATGCCATCAGCCACAAGCAGCAAGAGGTGGGCTCGGCAATCTGTGCGCAGGTCAAGAGGGATTTTGCAAGGATGATTGAAGAGACCCGCCGGCGGCGGATATGATTCAGAGCCGGCGGTGCTGGCCTGAACTTAAAGCGAAGAAAAAACGAAAATTAGAGGAAAATTGCTGAAATTCTGGGTTTTTGACCTGTAATCCGACCCTTTGATTTCCGATATTTAATCCTATGGCAACGTTCGTTGCAGTATTTTGTGTGATTGCAATAGTGATTTGCGTGCCGCTGGTGGTCTTGAAGCCGAAGTGGGTGTTTTACACGTTCTTGACGTTCGTTACGTTTAGCTCCATATTCACCGGATATATATACGAGGCTGGCAACCTGGGTATGCCGCGAACTTGGTCGCCGGCGGACATTTTGGCTTGGTTGACATTGGCGGCGGTGCTATTTGTGCCTCGAGAGCGACAGTATGGTTCCGGCGTCATTGGGAAATGCTTCATTGTCATAACATTAGTGACCGCTTTTTCATTAGTACAGGGTCTGCTGATGTATACTCACACCGCTTTTACGTATTCGAGAGCGGCGCATT